>JBEGKV010000009.1:0-9129 GCA_041183925.1 Actinomycetota bacterium | reverse complement strand
TGAAGCAGCAACAGGGCGTCGTAAATCTGTTGATTGACCGGCTCTGCTGAGACGATTCCGACAATGCCACACATGTGCGGTGGGAACTCCTGAGGTCGTGGTGCGTGAAGGAGCTCTGCTCGAGTTCCTCCTCAAGTCTGGCATAACTTTCCTGAGGATAGACTTGGGGTGTGAGCCACAATTCTTCCTATGCACGTGCGGGTGTTGATACCGCAGCCGGTGACCTCGCGGTCGAGCTCATGAAGGCCTCGGTGAAGGCCACGCACGGCTCCGAAGTCCTCGGAGGAGTCGGTGGTTTCGCCGGTCTTTTCGACGTTTCTTTCCTCAAAAACTTTGATCGTCCCCTGCTGGCAACCAGTACTGACGGTGTTGGTACCAAGGTGGCTATTGCGCAGGCACTGGACAAGCACGACACCATCGGCCAGGACCTGGTCGGCATGGTCGTGGACGACATCATTGTCTGCGGTGCACGCCCCCTGTTCATGACGGACTACATCGCGTGTGGCAAGGTCTACCCTGACCGTATTGCAGCGATAGTGAAGGGCATTGCAGATGCCTGCTCAGCGACCGGTACTGCTCTGGTCGGTGGCGAAACTGCTGAGCACCCTGGATTGTTGGGTGTGGATGACTATGACGTTGCCGGCGCAGCGGTCGGTGTTGTGGAAGCAGCTGATCTTCTCGGTGCTGAGCGCGTAGTCAATGGCGACGTCATCATCGCCATGGAATCTTCCGGACTGCACTCCAACGGATATTCCCTCGTTCGCCACATTTTGGCTGAGAACAAGCTCTCTTACGAGGCCACCTCGGACGACTTTGGCGGTGTGGTTGGTGAGGTTCTTCTCGAGCCCACCCGCCTCTACACCGGCCCACTGGTGGAAGTTCTGGGTGACCCCGCCCTGGCTGGCAGCATTCATGCTCTCAGCCACGTCACCGGTGGCGGCATTGCCGCCAACCTGGCCCGTGTTCTTCCCGTCGGATCTTGGGTTGAAGTCGACCGTTCCACCTGGTCTCCTTCTCACGTCTTCCGGGTGTTGACGTCTCTCTCGGGTGAATCTCTGGAAAGCACGGAGGGAACCTGGAACCTCGGTATTGGGATGTTTGCTGTCGTGAGCTCGGGTGCCGCCTCTGCCGTCACCCAGAAGCTCACTGAGTTGGGTATTCCTTCCTGGGTTGTCGGCATGGTCTCGACCACCGCACGTGACTTCACCGGCTTCGAGCAGGGCGCCAAAGGTGTCAACGGAGGCGCTGTGCGCCTCGTTGGTTCCTACGCCAACTAAGGCTTCCTGCTGTGATTCTGGCCCTCCTCATCACCGGGGCCGTGGGCGGATTTCTTTCCGGCTTCTTCGGTGTTGGTGGCGGAATCATTATGGTTCCACTGCTCATGATGTGGGCAAAGTTTGACCAGCGCCGCGCGTCGGCGACAAGCCTGGCCGCCATTGTTCCGACCTCTATTGTGGGCGCCCTCACCTACGCCTCCCAGCATCAAGTGGATTGGCTAGTTGCCGCCTTCGTAGCCATCGGGGCCATCATCGGAGCACCCTTGGGCTCGCGTTTGTTGCGTGTGCTCCCCATCAAATTGGTGACTTGGATCTTTGTCACCCTCATGGTGGTGGAAGCTGTGCGCCTGCTTTTTGTGGGAGACACATCCCACGAGGCAATTCCGATGAATGCGTTGGCCATAGCCGGGTTGATTGCCCTGGGCGTCATTATGGGTATTGCCTCCGGCATGCTGGGCATTGGCGGAGGCGTGATTGCGGTTCCCGTGTTCATGTCTGTCTTTGGCCTGAACCCATTGCTAGCGAAGGGAACATCGCTGTTGGCGATGATTCCGACCGCCATTGCGGGAACCATTCCTAACTTCCGCGCACACATTGTTCGCTTGCGTGATGGAGCCATCGTGGGCGTTGCTGCTGTGGCAGCATCATTCGGTGGCGTCGCGCTCGCGTTTTTGTTGCCCGCTGATGTGTCGGCGCAGCTCTTTGGCGGGCTCCTGCTCATCGTTGCGATTCACACCGGATATCGCACCATCAGAACAAAGAAAAGTTAGGCGGACGCCGCTTCTTCGGTGTCGTCGTCCTCATCGGGGTAGAGGTCTGCCCACTTGTCAACGAGCTCGTCGTTTTCCGACACGTGACCGATCTCTTTTTCGAGTGCAGAGAGGTCTGTGTTTGGGCTGAAGTACTTCAGCTCGCGCGCAACTTTAGTGTGCTTCGCTTTTTGACGGCCACGCCCCATGCGAGACCCCTTACCTTGCTAACCGGGAATAATTCACCGGATGACCAATGGGAAAAATCTAAGGGCGAGTCTAACACGCGCAGCCCAGTGATTAACTGACAGGACCGCCAGCAAGGAGGTATCCGGCTCCCACGGCCAGCAGGCCGAGCGCCGTGGAGCCCACAATGTTGAGGCCGGCAATCAGCCACAGCCCTGCCCGCAGACGTTCGATAGATTCCACGGCGAAGGTGCTCATCGTTGTGAAACCACCGCAGAAGCCCACTGCCAGCACAAAACTGATATCTCCGGTGAGTACAGAGCGTGAAGCCAACCCGGTGATGACACCGATCAGTAAGGAGCCGACCACATTGACCAACAAAATTCCCCATGGAAAACCTGTGGTCTTGGTGGGCAGGATTCGGGTGACCGCAAAACGCAGACCCGCACCGAGACCGCCAGCGAGGATGGCGAACATGAGTGGCACGATATTCATCGGTTGGCCACCTTCCGCTTGCTCTTCTGTGCAAAGGGCTGTGCTGCCCAGAATCCCAGCAAAGCTGCAAACATGCTGGTTCCGATCGACAGGGCAAGGAAGCCTGCCGTGGTCCACATGTCTTGAATCAACAGGCCCTGCAGCATCACTCCAGAGAAGGTGGTGAATGCCCCCAACACACCAGGGCCCATGAAAATCTTCACCCAGTGAGGCGTGGACTTTCTCGTCCAGAGGCCTGCAACCAAAAATGCCAGCAGGAAGGAACCCAGAGCGTTAATGGCCATGATGCTCACCAAGGAGAGTGAGAAGAAGATCAGGCTGAGGACGATGTCCAGCACAATGCGCAGCGCCGTTCCCACGGCGCCACCCAGAATGACAGGAACAATGTCCTTCTTCACGAAAGTGGTTTAGCTTTCGTCTTCGACGGTGAGACGCTTGGCGGGAGTCAGCGGCTTACGCGCTGCTGGACGGATGGGTTCACCACGGCGCGACTGTCCTGGGACAGGACGCGAGCGACGGCCATAGATCAGGTCAGATGAATCCAGCAGCCAGGGCACGAGGGCGATAGCAACACCGTGTTCCATCATGAGTTTGAGCTTAAGGCGACGTGCCTTGTGGTTGTGCAGCGCGTGCTCCCACCAGTGACCCACGATGTATTGGGGCAGGTAGACCGTCACGATTTCAGAACCGTGCTGCGCACGGTGGTCACGAATGTGTTGGATGAGCGGCCAGCTCAGGTCGCGGTATGGAGAGCTGATGATGCGCAGAGGCAAGTGAATGTTTTGGCGAATCCAGTCCAGCTCGAGCTTGGCTGTGCTGACTTCGTTGATGGACACGTGCACTGCTTCGACTGAGTCGTGGCGGGCTGCGATGGCGTAGTCAATGGCCTTGAGGATGGGCTTTTGCATTTTGCCCACGAGCACGATGGCGTGGTCGCCCTTGGCGCCGAAGGTGGTGACCGCATCAACGGTTACTTCTGCTTCAACGTCACGGTAGTAGCGGTTCACACCCAGCATGAGCAAGTACAGGATCGGCATGGTGATGAACACAATGTATGCACCATGAGTGAACTTGGTAATGGTGACAATGATCAGCACGGCGGCCGTAAAGGTCGCACCGGTGATGTTAATCACACGTGACCAACGGATACTGCGTGCGTTATCCGGTTTGGATTTGAGCAATTTGGTCCAGTGCACCACCATGCCGGTCTGTCCCAGGGTGAAGGAGACGAAGACACCGATGATGTAGAGCTGGATGAGTTGGGTCAGATCAGCTTTGAAGACCGCCAGGATCATGATGGCGGCCAGTGCCAAAGCAATCACGCCGTTGGAGTAGATGAGACGGTCGCCACGGGTTTCCAATGCCTTGGGTGCATAGCCGTCGTGAGCAAGGACAGAACCCAGAAGAGGGAAGCCATTGAATGCGGTGTTCGCCGCCAGCAGGAGTACCAGCGCCGTACCTGCCTGGATGGCATAGAAGAAGACCGTGTTATTGCCAAAGGTCGCCGCAGCTATCTGGGCTATCAGGGAGCGTTGCGGAACTGTTTCACAGTTCTCATAGCCGATGAGATGGCAGGCACTCTCCGCGTAATGAACGCCCGAGATGAAGGAAAGAATAATCAAACCGGCGAAGAGAGTGATGGCAATTCCACCCATCACAACCAGGGTGGTTTGTGCATTCTTAATCTTGGGAACGCGGAAGGCGGGAACACCGTTGGCAATAGCTTCCACACCGGTCAGTGCGGCACAGCCACTGGCAAACGAGCGCAGCAGGAGAAGTACCAGGGCTGCTTGCGCGACGCTTTCGCCCTGCACCATGTATTGCGAGGACTCGGCAACCGGGGCATCACCCATGATGGTGCGGACAAGTCCGACCACAATCATGATGAAGACGCTGGAAACAAAGAAGTAGGTGGGAATAGCGAAGGCCTTGCCGGACTCGCGCACACCACGCAGGTTGATAGCAGCCAGAATCACCACGAAGCCGATAGCAAGCCACACACGTTCGGGGGCAAGCTCCGGAATGGCGGAGATGATGTTGTCCACACCGGAAGCAACAGACACAGCCACGGTCATGACATAGTCCACCAGGAGAGCAGAAGCGACGACGACGCCCGCTTTCTCACCCAGGTTCTTGTGAGCTACCTCGTAGTCACCACCACCGGAAGGGTAGGCCTTGATGAGCTGACGGTAGGAAGCGATGACCACAATCATGAGCAAAATCACGCAGGCAGCAATCCAGGGCGCAAAGCTGAGGAAGGCGAGACCACCGATGAGCAGAATCATGAGCAGTTCTTGCGGGGCATACGCCACGGAGGACAGCGGGTCACTGGCGAAGATCGGCAAGGCGATGCGTTTAGGAAGAAGTTCTCCCTCGAGCATGGCGGTGGGCAGCGGGTCACCAATAATCCAGCGCTTAGGCGACTTGGACTCGGGGACGGAACCGGTATCAGTGTTGTCAGGACTCACGAACAGCCACTTTACGCCGATTCCCCTCACAGAGAACTCACATCTGGAGAATGTAAAGAACTGACAGACTGAACCTCGTGTTTATCTTGACTAAAGCAAGTATGAAAAACCGCGCCCTCATTGCGCTGGTCACCATTGTCGTAGCCGTCTTCGGAGGGCTTGCACTCACAAGCTTGAAGCAAGAACTCGCGCCCAGCGTCCAGTTCCCTCAGCTCGCTGTGCTCACCGTCTATCCCGGTGCTGCGCCCGAGGTTGTCAACCAAGACATCTCGCTGCCCATCGAGACAGCAATTCAGGGTGTTCCGGGTATCGAAAATACGACCGCCACCTCCAGCACCAACCTCAGCCTTATTTCGGTGTCCTTTACTTATGGCACCGACCTCATCGTTTCTGAACAAAAAATCAACCAGGCCATCAACCGCATCAAGTCGCAGTTGCCCAGCGATGTTGACCCTCAGGTCATCACCGGAAGTTTCAGCGACTTCCCGGTCATGCAGATCGCCGTCTCCAGCGATCTGTCGACTCTCGAACTCGCTGACCTCCTGCGCGCCTCCACTCTGGCGGATATTAAAGATGTCACCGGTGTGCGAGACGCAGCCCTCGTGGGAGCTCCCGAGAAGCGCGTAACCATCCAGCCCAACCAGACTGAACTGATGATGCAGGGGCTCAGCTCCGCGTCCATCAAGGACACCCTGGATGCCAACGGCCTCCTCATCCCCGCCGGTGAAATCACCGAAAACGACCAGACACTCTCCGTCCAAATCGGCGGAAAGATAACAACCATCGATGAGATTGCCGCCCTTCCCATCGTGGGAGCAAAGGGTCCTGGCGTCGTCACCATCGGTGATGTTTCTACCGTCTCACTAACCGACGCACCCGTCACCACTATTTCCCGCGTCAATGGCGAGCCAGCCCTCACCATTGCAGTGACCAAGCTTCCTGCAGCAAACACCGTGGATGTATCGAAGGCCGTCAGCGCGATTCTGCCTGATCTGGAAAAGAGCTTGGGCAACAATGCCAAGTTCACCACCGTTTTTGACCAGGCTCCCTACATCCAGAAGTCGATTGAGTCCCTCACCACTGAAGGTCTGCTGGGTCTGCTCTTCGCGGTGATCGTGATCCTCATCTTCCTCATGTCGATTCGTTCCACCCTGGTGACCGCCATCTCCATCCCCACCTCGGTGCTGATTACCTTTATCGGCCTCCAAGCGGCGAACTACACGCTCAACATCTTGACGCTGGGTGCACTGACCATTGCTATTGGTCGTGTGGTCGATGACTCCATCGTTGTCATCGAGAACATCAAGCGTCACCTGGTACCAGGTGCTGACCGCGAGAAGGTCATCCTCAGCGCGGTCAAGGAAGTTGCCGGAGCCATCACGGCGTCGACCGCGACCACCGTTGCCGTCTTCCTGCCATTGGCATTCGTCGGGGATATCACCGGTGAGCTGTTCCGCCCCTTCGCGCTGACCATCACCATCGCGCTCATTGCCTCGCTGCTCGTGTCGCTCACGATCGTTCCCGTGCTGGCCTACTGGTTCTTGCGTGCACCGTCTGAGACGGGCAAGCGCGCAGAGAAGGCTAAGGCCGCACAACTCGCAGGTGAAGAAAAGGCTGGCTGGCTCCAGAAGGGCTACCTCCCTGTTATCAAGTGGACCCTTAAGCACAGTGTGACCACCATCATCCTGTCCGTCCTGATCTTGGTGGGCACCGGCGCCATCCTGCCGCTGATGAAGACCAACTTCCTCGGTTCCTCAGGCCAAAACACCTTTACCGTGACCGAAGCAATCAAGCCCGGAACCAGCCTCGACGCTCAGGATGCCTTGGCAACCGACGTTGAAGGCGCCCTGCTCGGCACAAAGGGTGTCGAAATCGTCCAGGTTTCTATCGGTTCCTCCGGTAACGCGCTGCGCGACGCTTTCGTCGGCGGTGGCGATACCGCCATCACCTACTCGGTCACCACCGTGGACGGCGGAGACCAGGCCAAAATCCAAGAAGATGCTCGCATCGCTGTGGAGAAGGTCGCCGACAAGGACACCATTACTATCGGCTCTTCCAGCGGATTCGGTGCTAGCAGTGACATCTCCATCGAAATCACCGCACCTAACCAGGAAGCCCTCGACAAGGCCGCTGCGGAAGTAGATAAGTCCATGCGTGCACTGCCAGAGGTCAAGCAGGTCACCAGCAACCTCACCCAGGCGCGTCCCTACATCGCTGTCACCGTCAACCGTGACGACGCTGCAGCAGCTGGCTTCTCCGAAGTTGCGCTCGCCGGTTTTGTGGCGCAGTCCATGCGCCCCACCACGATCGGCACTGTTGTGATCGAGGGAACAACCCTTGATATCTACATCGCTTCAGAAGATCCTCCGGCCACCGTGGCAGAGCTCGAAGCGCTTCAGGTTCCCACGGCAGCTGGTCCAGTTGCACTGGACACCCTTGCTGATGTTTCGGTCAAGGATGGTCCTGCCACCGTGACCACCGTCAAGGGTCAGCGCAGTGCAACCGTCACGGTGACCCCCAACAGTGAAGACCTGGGAACAGCAACCGCTGCAATCCAGAAGGAACTGAACACCATCACCCTTCCTGCGGGTGCGTCCGCACAGATTGGCGGCGTCAGCGCCGACCAGGCTGCTGCGTTTAGCTCGCTGGGTATTGCCCTGCTGGTTGCCATCCTCGTGGTCTACATCATCATGGTGGCCACCTTCGGATCCCTGCTGCAGCCACTGCTGCTGCTGGTTTCGGTGCCTTTCGCGGCAACGGGAGCCATTGGCCTGCAGGTCATCACCGGTGTTCCACTCGGTGTGCCTTCCTTCATCGGTCTGCTCATGCTGGTCGGTATCGTCGTGACAAATGCCATCGTGCTGGTGGACTTGGTCAACCAGTATCGCAAGCGCGGTTACGCCGTCAAGGAAGCCCTCGTCGAGGGTGCGTCGCGTCGTTTGCGCCCCATCTTGATGACCGCTTTAGCGACTATCTTCGCGTTGATCCCGATGGCTGTCGGTATCACCGGTTCCGGCGGATTTATCTCACAACCGCTGGCCATCGTGGTGATTGGTGGTTTGATTTCTTCGACCGCTCTGACCCTGGTCGTGCTTCCTGTTCTCTACAACCTGGTTGAGGGTGGACGAGAGAAGCGCAAGGCAAAGCGTGCGGAGAAGAAGGCTGCCAAGAAGGCCGCTCAGTCCGAAGCTGCTGCTGCCACGGCGCCAGTTTCACAGGAGCCTGTGTTCGAGACTCTGGTCATCGAAGATGACGGTGACGACGACAGTCCGATCCGCCGCCGCACCCCCAACGCCTAGCTAGGCTGTGGGGATGAAGACATCCCGCCTCGCATTGTGGTCACTGGTTTCAGTGGCCGCAATGTGGGGCGTTGCCTTTGTCGTGATGAAGCCGGCTATTGAGCAGCAGCCCTTCTTCGATTTCCTTGCTATTCGCTTCACCATTGCGGCCGGCATCATGCTCGTGATCAAGCCCAAGGTTGTTCTGGCACTACGCGGCAAGATGCTGGTGGTTGGTGCTGTGTTGGGTGGGGTGTTAGGCCTTGCCTACATTGCCCAGACCATCGCATTGGAAATGACCACGGCAGCCATTACTGGATTTCTCACCGGAACCTACGTGGTGCTGACCCCCGTACTGGGTTGGATAATTTTTCGCCGCAAAGTTGGTTTCAAAGTCGCCATTGGTGCCGTCCTGGCCCTCATCGGTTTAGGGCTCATCTCGATCACCGGTGTCAGCATTGAGGTCGGCCAGATTTGGGGAATAATCTGTGCGGTTCTGTATGCCCTGCACATCGTGGGGCTTGGTCGATTCAGTTCAGGTCTGGATTCCTACGCATTGACGTTCGTGCAACTAGTAGCCGTGGCAGTGGTGTGCTGGATTGGCGCACTGCCCGATGGTTATCAGGGCCCACCAACCTGGGACGTGTGGATGGCTGTGCTTTTCACGGCCATCTTT
>JBEGKV010000008.1:0-10606 GCA_041183925.1 Actinomycetota bacterium | reverse complement strand
GGCACTGAGTCAGTTCCGCACAGCACGGTTTGATGAGGTGCTGGAGATTGCGCCTGGAATCACCGCAACCTTCCTTCCCGCCGGTCACATTCTGGGGGCCTCACAGCTTCACATCGAGGTTGCCGGAACGAGCCTGCATTTCACAGGGGACATGGGGCGTCAGCACGACCCCTTGATGAAACCTCCCCGCGCTTTTGAAGGCGCAGACATTTTGATTGCTGAATCGACCTATGGCAATCGAAGCCACCCTAATATCGACCCTGAAAAAGAACTAGGCCCCGCCCTGAAGCCTGTTTTAGATCGTGGCGGAGTTGTCGTCATTCCTGCTTTTGCTGTTTGATGCTGCACATCTGGCGTTTGATGGATCAGGGAGTCATTCCACGAGTGCCGATCTATGTGAATTCACCCATGGCTGCAAGCGCTACCCGGATGTATCACAAGCATCAGGAAGAGCACACAATTCCACCCGAACAATTCGATGCGGTCTATGACGTGGCGCACATGGTGGGCACGGTTGAGGAATCCAAGGCGCTCAACGAAAGACATGGGCCGATGATTATCATCGCTGCCTCCGGCATGATGACCGGCGGTCGAGTTCTGCACCACCTTGTTGCTTTTGGCCAGGACCCCAACAACGCGATTGTGATTTCTGGTTACCAAGCTGGCGGCACCCGCGGGGCTTATCTCGCCGCGGGGGAACGGTCGCTGCGGATCTTTGGTCGGGATGTGCCCATTCGCGCCGAGGTGATTCAATTGCAGAGCATGTCTGGCCACGCGGATGCTGACGAAATGCTGGCCTGGATGAAGACCGCACCCGCACCTCCGCGGATGACATTACATCACCCACGGTGAGATGGATGCCTCTGATCGGATGCGATGGAGGGTTGCGTCGGAATTGAAGTGGAATGTTCGTGCACCTCATCATGGCGAAGAGATTGACCTGAACAACCCTCACTAGGGAAGTAGCCTAGAACCATGGATTCTGGCGCGCTCTACCTCATTGCTTCGCTGTCGATCGTGGCGGATATTGTGCTCTACGTCATCGTCGCTAGAGCTGCCACGGGAAAAGTTGGTCCGAACGCGTGGGCAGGAATCCGCACACGCACGACGCGTAAAAATGAGAAAACATGGCTAGCTGCGCATGTGGTGGCCTATCCGATTATGCGAGATACGGCCCTGGCTAATGTCGTGCTCATGATCGTGGCACTGTTTGTTCCTCTGGAGCTTCGTGTACCTGTCGTTTCTCTCGCTCTGGGAGTCCTCCTCGTGGGCGTGCTGTTCGCAGGTGTTCAAGGGCAGAAAGCGGCCAAGGCCGCCGATTCTGCCACGTCGAAATAGTCACGAAAGTTAAAGTAGAGCCATGGTTGTTGCATATTTACTTCTCGCCCTCGCGATAGTTGCCGAAGTTGTCGGAACACTGGCACTCAAAATGAGTGAAGGCTTTACCAAAGTCGTTCCCACGATCTTCGTTTTTGTGGGGTACCTCACCGCCTTCGCGTCACTGGGGCTCGGGCTCTCGAAAGGCCTCAGTATGGGCGTTGCCTACGGAATCTGGGCAGGGGCAGGGACAGCCCTTGTGGCCATCCTCGGCATTTTCCTGTTCAAGGAAACGCTCAATGTCTGGGGCTTTCTCGGCATTGCCCTCATCATTGTGGGCGTCGTGATGCTCGAGATGGGTAGCTCCCACAACTAGTTACGCTGTGGGCGACATGCCCCATCTCTGCGTTGACGGGAACAGGAAACAAGCGCACACTTGTAACAGACCTCGATTGCCCGGCCTGGCTGTGACAATCACCCTTAATCAAAGGAGAACACATGGCAACCGCGAACATCAAGCTTGAGACCCCTTCCGCAACCGTTGGTGGCGGCGAAGAGGGCGGCTGCTGCGGCGGCGCGTGCTGCGGCGGCAAGTAAGCATCCACACAGCGCACAAGGGCTCGACTTCCTCAGGGAGTCGGGCCCTTGCTTTATGCCCTACTCGCAGACCACGCCATCTTTGTCCCGGTCGCGATACCAGGCATATTCAGGATCGACGCCCTGGCGATACGGGCCGGCACCGTTGGCCACAGCAACAGCACAGGTTCCATAGTTGGGATCCACAACACTGTCTGAGGGAGGAACAACCTCCTGTACTGGTGGTGCGCCGGTAACCACATTCGCTTTTTCCGGCAGGTCAACAGTGAAGCCAGAGCACTGTTCCAGAACGGAGTTCAGCGCGAGGCGCTCGAGTGAATCCACGCTCAGGCTCCAGCGCCACTTCACCGCAATCCATGTCGCGACGTAGTCGCAGTAATAGTTCCGTTGTGCGGGCATCCATTCCGCGGGATCCTGGTCACTTTTGGAGCGATTCGAGGACGCACTCACCGCAACGAGGGAGGGACCATATCCGAGGTCGTTCCCAAACTGGACGCGGGTGGCCGCATCCCAATTGTCGGCTCCCGAAAGCCAGGCCTCATTGAGTGGGACGAAGTGGTCGATATCAAGGCCACTCGCCTGCGTCGTGCTCGAGCCGTCATAGACAGAAACCCACGAGCCGGTGGTAACAGTGCAGGTGCCCCGCGTGGTGACTGCTGTGGTCGACTCCATGATGAGCACCTCGGCGCGGGTGTTGCAACCGTCACTGTCTGCATCGATCCAGGCATTGAAATAGTCACGGTTATATCCGGGATGGGACGTGAGGGCATCATCAGTGGGGAGTTCGGACAGCATGGCGTAGAACGCACTCACCGAGTGTGTGTTGGTTTCAGCTGATGACGAGGCTGGCGCCGGATTCGGTGCCTCGGTTGGAGTTTCAGTTGGCACCGCGATATCAATGGGTGCTTCCGTGCCGTGGAGCGCTTTTTCTAAGGACTCCACCGCAGTTACTGTTTGCATCGATGTCACAGCGTTGACGGCAGAGCCGATGGCAACAACGACTAAGAGGAGAAGCACGACAAAAGTGCCGACAAGCCAGATGCGATTTTTCGCAGGCATTTTTCCTCCCTCCATAGAAGGTATCAAGCTCAGGGCGTAGAGTCAGAGAATGGCGATCAGAAGAGCACTCGTCACCGGAGCCACGGGCTATATCGGTGGACGTCTGGTGCCGCGACTGTTGGAAGCCGGGTTCACGGTTCGTGTGCTCGTGCGCAATGCGGAAAAGCTCAAAGATGTTCCCTGGCGCGATCAGGTAGATATTCACGAAGGTGACCTCTTGGATGTGGCCGCAGTGGAGAGTGCCTGCCGGAATATTGATGTGCTCTACTACCTCGTTCACGCCATGGGGCAAAAGGGTGACTTCGAGAGTAAAGAACTCCAGGGCGCTCGCAACGTCGCAACCGCTGCCCATGCTGCCGGTATTTCTCGCATTGTCTATCTGGGCGGTTTACACCCTGCTCAGGGGGAGCTCTCCAAGCACCTGCGCTCGCGTGCCGAGGTGGGGGAGATTCTCCTCGGCTCAGGAGTTCCCACGGCTGCCCTCCAAGCGGGAGTCATCATTGGGTCGGGTTCGACCAGTTTCGAAATGATTAGACACCTCACCGATGTACTTCCTGTCATGACCGCCCCTAAATGGGTGGGGAACTTGATTCAACCCATCGCAGTGCGCGATGTGATGTACTACCTCATTAAGGCAGCCAGTTTGCCTGCCACGGTCAATCGCACCATCGATATTGGCGGACCAGAGGTTCTGAAGTATTCAGAAATGATGAATGGCTATGCGGTTGAAGCGGGGATGAAAGAACGGGCCATTCTGAAGCTGCCTGTCCTGACGCCGTATCTGGCTAGCCAATGGGTGAACTTGGTGACCCCTATTCCGCGTGCCCTGGCGGTTCCCATCATTGCGTCCTTGCAGCATGACTGCGTGATGAATGAGCACGACGTTGATGAGCTTATTCCGCCACCGCCCGAGGGCCTTCTGCCCTATCGCACAGCGGTTCACCTCGCGCTGGAGCGCATGAAAGAGGGAATGCTCGAGACCAGTTGGCAAAATGCCAGCGTGGAAGGCGCCCCGAGTGACCCACTGCCCAGTGACCCGGAGTGGGCTGGTCACCGCGTCTATATCGACCTCAAAGAGCGCGACTGTGATGCGCCAATAGAAGACCTGTGGGCCCTCATCGAGGGAATCGGCGGAGAGAACGGCTGGTATTCCCTTCCCATTGCATGGGCTGCGCGTGGTTTTGCCGACAAGCTCGTCGGTGGCGTGGGACTTCGTCGAGGTCGCATCAATCCCGAACACCTGCGTGCAGGAGAAGCGGTTGACTGGTGGCGGGTTGAACGCATCGATCACGGCTCTTTCCTCCGTTTGCGTGCCGAAATGAAAGTGCCGGGGTTGGCCTGGTTGGAACTCACCGCCACTGCACTGCCTGATGGCACCTCGCACTACACCCAGCGAGCAATCTTTTTCCCTCGAGGATTGGGAGGGCGCCTCTATTGGCTTTCTATCGTCCCCGCGCACGGCATTATTTTCAACGGCATGGCCAACAAGATTGTGGCCACCGCCGAACAACGTTTCCTGGAGAGAAAAATCCAAGCAAAACTCTCTGCTCTTTCTTAAGCCCCTCATAGCGTCCTCATAGCTTCACTGTTCATTCTGTAATCAACGGCCACACGGTCGGAGGATCCCAACCTCACCACAGAATCGACGAAAGTAAGGAGGCATGCAGATGCCTAAAGACGACAACACCGAGAACCTCGACAACGCTGAGGCAACTCAGGCTCCTGCTGAGTACACCCCTGCTCCCGAAGCTGAAGAAGCAAACGAGGCAACCGCCCCCGTTACTCCCATTGAAACTGCCCGCAAGCGCAGCCTAGGCACCGGGGCAATCATTGGAATTTCCGCCGCAGGCGTCGCGCTTCTCGCCGGCATTTTTGGCGCTGGCGTAGCCACCGCAAACGCAGTGGGTCACCAGGGCCCTCCTGCTATGGGGCAATTCAACGAAGCTGGCCCCCAGGGCCAGATGGGTGACATGGACGGCGATGGTCCTCGTGGAGGAGGACAGCACGGCCCCAAGGATGGTCAACGTCCTGGCGGACAGAAGCCTGGTGGGCAGATGCAAGGTCTTGAAGCTGATGGCTCGATGCCCGGTAACGTTCCACACGAGCACGATGCCAACGGTAATGACATCATTCCTGAGGGCTACAACACCACGGCACCAAACACCGCACCAACCCCCGCACCAACCAACTAAAGACCCCCACAACAATGCCGCCCCTCGCCGGGCGGCATTGTTGTGTGTCCAAAGGAATATTCTGAGTCTCTAGTGCGTTTCATCGAGAAGAGGAATGAGGATGCCATGGCAGATCAGGCCACTTCGACCATCGTTCTCGGTGTCGAGGGAATGACGTGCTCGAGTTGTGTGTCCCGGGTGGAAAAAAGCCTCAATGAACTTCCCGGAGTTCATGCCTCGGTGAATCTGGCGACCAAGAGCGCCAAGGTTGAATTTCCTTCAGATACGCCCGAATCTGCTCTGGTTGAACAGGTTGCCAAGCTTGGATATTCAGCAACGCTTCCGCACTCTGATCATTCCTCTTCCGATCACGACCATGCCGGTGCTGGAAAAGTTAGCCTGCTCGAGCGACTGATCATCTCCATCGTGCTCAGCGTGCCAGTCATCCTGCTCGCCATGATTCCGGCCTGGCAATTTGATTACTGGCAGTGGATTTCGCTGCTCCTTGCCACTCCTGTGGTTTTCTGGTGTGGGTTTCCCTTCCACCGGGCGACATTTATCAATCTTCGTCACGGCACGCTCACCATGGACACTCTCATCACCATGGGAACCTTTGCTGCCTATGGCTGGTCCCTCTATGCACTGATCTTTGGTCAAGCGGGCATGATCGGGATGAGCCATGACATGGAGCTCTTTGCGTGGCAGGCCGATCCCACACATAACATCTATCTCGAAGCCGCAGCCGGGGTGACAACCTTCTTGCTTCTCGGACGCTATTTGGAAGAACGATCCCAGCGCAGTGCGGGTGCCGCGCTGCGTGCACTGGGGGAACTCAAAGCGACCGAAGCTCGCGTCGTTGTTGACGGTGTCGAAGAATTGATTCCCGCACAGTCGCTGGACGTGGGAGATGTGTTTATTGTTCGCCCTGGCGAGATCATCGCAACTGATGGAATCGTCGTGGACGGTGAGGCTGCCGTCGATGAAAGTACCCTGACGGGGGAGTCACTTCCCGTCGATGTGAGTCTCGAATCTCGGGTGACCGGGTCAACTATCGTCTTGGATGGCCAGCTGACGGTGCGGGCCACCCAGGTGGGGCAGAACACGCGCATGGCCCAACTGGCCGCGCTCGTCGAAGACGCTCAATTACATAAAGCGGCAGTGCAAAAACTCGCAGACCGCATCTCTGCCGTATTTGTGCCGATCGTGATCGCCATTGCACTGGTCACACTCGTGCTGTGGATTGTGCTCGGAGGCGGTGCAGCCGCCGGTGCCACGGCAGCCATCGCTGTCCTTGTCATTGCGTGTCCGTGCGCGTTAGGTCTGGCCACACCGGTTGCCCTGCTGGTGGGGACGGGCCGAGCAGCACAGCTGGGCATCATTATCTCTGGACCTGACGCCATCGAGAGTTCCACACACATTGACACCATCCTTCTCGACAAGACAGGGACCGTCACGACCGGCGCCATGAGCGTGCATGAAGTGGTGGTGAGCGAGGTGACATCCGAACGGGAAGCCCTCCAGCTGGTTGCAGCCCTCGAGGCACGCTCAGAACACCCCATTGCGCAAGCAATTGTCCGGCATGCCGCCGCCGACATCCTTCCCGACGTTCACACATTCCGCTCCACTGCTGGCTCCGGTGTCAGCGGTGTGATTGCCGGTCATGACGTTTCAGTTGGTACCGAAGAGTGGATGACAACCTCGGGGTTGTCACTCTCTTCCGCCCTCCGTAGTTCTCTTGAGCAGGTCCGCTCGGAGGGTGCCACGGCCGTCCTCGCTGGCTGGGATGGCCAGGTTCGCATGGTGATCAGTGTCGCTGACACGGTCAAGCCTGATTCGGCAGACGCCATAACCCAATTGCGCGAGCTGGGTCTTGATGTCATCTTGTTGACCGGAGACCATGAAGATGCTGCACGGGCCATTGCCGCCCAGGTAGGAATTTCTCACGTCGTTGCCGGGGCAAGTCCAGAACACAAAATACGTCACGTCATTGAGCTACAGGGGCAGGGGCGCCGCGTCGCAATGGTCGGCGACGGTGTGAATGACGCAGCTGCCCTCGCACAATCAGATCTGGGCATCGCGATGGGGACAGGCACGGATGTGGCCATTGCAGCCAGTGACATCACCCTCGTGCGCGGAACCCTCAGTGCGGCGGTTGACGCCATTGGCGTGGCGCGCCGAACCATGGGCATTATTCGAGGGAATTTATTTTGGGCATTTGCCTACAATGTGGCCGCAATCCCACTGGCTGCGCTGGGTTTCTTGAACCCCATGCTGGCCGGAGCGGCCATGGCCTTCTCGAGTTTGTTCGTGGTGCTCAATTCACTGCGTCTTCGCAGGTTCGCACGCTAGATTGGCTTAACTGCATTACGCAATATCTCGCCGGCTGTGAAGTCGACCTGACTTTTCAGAAGTGGCGAAAATGACGCTGAGCTCTACCCTTGGCCCGATCCGTTTGACAGAGCGGAAGGACCCCTCTCGCAGGCCCATGACGAGTACCTACTCGACATTGCTCAAGTCGGTTACAGATGCGGGATTACTCAAGCGCTCGCCGGCTTTCTACATCACCTTGTTCGTGGGACTGAGCCTGGCTTTGGGTGGTCTTATTACCGGTTTTGTGCTGATCGGGGATTCCTGGTTTCAGCTGCTCATTGCCGGTGGCTTAGGTATTTTGCTGACCCAGTTCGCATTCATTACGCATGAAGCCTCACACCGTGCTGTGTTCAAGTCAGGCAAGGTCAATGACTGGATTGGTCGCATTCTGGCGACCGCTGTTGTCGGAATTTCTTATGCCTGGTGGATGACCAAACACACTCGTCACCACGGAAACCCCAACACCATCGGGAAAGATCCCGACATCGCGTGGGACACCATTTCTTTCACAGAAGATGACGCTGCTCAGCAAAAGGGTGTACTTCGCTGGATAACACAACGCCAGGGTTACCTCTTCTTTCCGCTTCTCACTCTCGAAGGCATCAACCTTCATTTCCGCTCGATTGCAACGCTCTTTCGCAAGGAGCGTCTCGAAGGTCGCGCCGTCGAGTTGAGCCTGATTGCATTGCGTCTGAGCATTTACATTGCAATTATTTTCTGGGTGCTGCCCCTCGGGATGGCATTCGCCTTCCTCGGCGTGCAGCTCGCTGTGTTTGGCGTGTACATGGGGGCTTCCTTTGCCCCCAACCACAAGGGGATGCCGTTGATTCCCAAAACGGCACGCGTGGACTTCCTCAACAAGCAGGTTCTCACCTCACGCAACATCACCGGTCGCGGAACCACCGCACTGATGGGCGGTCTGAATTACCAGATTGAGCACCACCTATTCCCCAGCATGTCCCGGCCGTACCTCAAGCGCGCAAGCAAGCTCGTTCAGGAACACTGTCGCACCGAGGACATCAACTACACCCAGACGACTCTGTTGCATTCCTACGCCATCGTGGTGGAGTACCTCAACAAGGTTGGTCTCGCTGCGCGTGATCCGTTTGATTGCCCGGAAGCCGACCGGATGCGTCGCCGCTAAACTTGTCTCGTGGCCACCAAGAAGCAACAGCAGCCTGAGTACATTCGCCCAGGGATAGTTCCCGGTCTCGCCGGTGTGATCGCCATGTTTATTGGCATGGTCGTGTATGAATCAGAGTGGTACATCACCGTGCTGTTCGCGATCAGTATTCTGGCCGCGATCATGGCGGTCTTCTCTTGGCAATCCGTGGGCAAGAAGAAATGGATCTTTCTTCCCCTCTTCGTTGCCATCGCGGTCTACTGGAATCCCATCTTCCGTCTCACCGATGGAATTACCCCCGGGATTCAGTGGTGGATGCTCGTACAGACCTTTGCCGCCGCTATTTTCTTCCTCGGCGGCTTCATGATTAAGACTGTGTCTCCGAAGTAGTAGAGTTAAACCGCACCACATCCCCGTTTTCTCGTCGCCGGCGCTTATGCGTGATGCGTGACCTACTCGGGTGAGGTGCAGTTTGGGGCATCACATTTCGGGCATTTGTGCTCGAAGGGGGATGTCGTCGTTTCGTTAGTCATGGAGACCAAGTGGCCCGTACAGGCACTCGTCGTAACACCCTCGATAACTCGGGATTGATTCCTATCCTCGCCCGCAAGGTGCGCGAGGTGGAAGCAAAAGCACAAACCGGTAAAAAGGTGGGACCCACCAACCGGACCAAGTTCCAGGTCATCGCCTTCCTGGTGCGCGAAGAGCGTGCCCGTGTCAAGACAGACAGCAACCTCACCGATTCTTCGCGCGCAGAACAACTCAAGCGTCTCGATGGCGTCGCCACAATTTTGGCCAAGACGGCTGCTCGGGACACGTCGCTCATTCAACTTCTCGAGGTTGACCACGCCACCAGCCCTGTCGCGCAGAAAATGCGTCGCGACTGGTTGGTGGAATCTGGGGCAGAAATTAACCCAGAAGACCTCATCATCACCACCGAAGTAGTGAAGCCGGTTCAGGAATTCGCGCCCGAGCTTGCCGAGAAGCAGGTCCTCCCTCTCTCCGTCAAAGCACGCCTGAAGTCGACGCCTTTCTTGGAGCCTGACTTCAGTAAGCCAGTGACCGGTTCTATCCCCGTGATGCGACTGTCGAACTGGGAACTTCTTGGACCGTTGTTCAAATCTTTCGAAACCGGCGCAGGCGGTGGATCTGCGTGCATGGATATGCCTGCAGTTCCCCGCTATGACCGTTTCTCTCCGCAGGGCCGTGAGCTCATGCCCCACCAGGTTCGCTTTATTGAGAGCGTGCGCGAAGGTCACCGCACTTTCCTCCTTGCTGATGAACCCGGTTTGGGCAAAACTGCACAGAGCCTCATCGCTGCTTCCGTGGCAAACGCCTTCCCGCTTATTGCCATTGTTCCCAACGTGGTGAAGATGAACTGGGCCCGCGAAGTCGAGCGCTGGATCCCTGGTCGCAAGGCAACCGTGATCCATGGTGACGGCACCGACGTGGATGCATTTGCCGATGTGTTCATTGTGAACTACGAAGTTCTCGACCGGCACCTGTCCTGGATTGGTCAGATGGGCTTCAAGGGAATGGTTGTTGATGAAGCACACTTCATCAAGAACCTCACCTCGCAGCGCTCGAAGCACGTGCTGGCGCTGGCGGACAAGATTGGATTGTGGCCCGCACTCCTGGCCACAACCCCTTGCGTATTGCCTTGACCGGTACTCCACTGATCAACGACATCGACGACTTCCGCGCTATTTGGAAGTTTCTCGGTTGGATTGATGGCGAGAAGCCATCTGCTCAGCTCACTGCCAAGCTCGAAGAAACCGGGTTGACCCCTGCAGACCAGGCGTTCTATGCCTCAGCTCGCGACACTGTGGTCTCCATGGGTATCGTCCGTCGCCGCAAGATAGATGTGGCAAAGGACCTTCCTGCCAAGCGTGTGGTTGACCTGCCCGTTGAGCTGGATGACGAATTAGGTAACTCGATCAAGGCCGCAGAGGCAGAGCTGGCGAAGCGC
>JBEGKV010000007.1:0-9592 GCA_041183925.1 Actinomycetota bacterium | reverse complement strand
TAAAGCTGGCCGGCACCACCGCTGGCCAAAATGACAGCATCCGCGGGGAGAAAATGCATGCCGTCAGCATCGAGGACCTGCACGCCGGTGACCCGGTTATCCTCCACCACGATTTCGGCAACGAAGGTATATTCCCGAATTTCTGTGGCGGTTCTCCGCACCGCAGCAACGAGGGCATCACTCGTAATAGCGCCTGTGGCATCTCCACCGGCGTGAAGAATGCGGGCGTGCGAGTGGGCCGCTTCGAGTCCTCGTGCGAAGTCTCCGTCTTTACGGTCGAAGTTCACTCCGAATTTCACAAGGTCATTGATGCGCTTTCGACCTTTTTTACAGAGAACCTCAACGGCAGGTTCCCAACACAGCCCTGCCCCGGCAACGAGAGTGTCAGCAACATGCTCAGCAACGGTGTCGTCATCAGAACTCACCGCGGCAATGCCGCCTTGCGCATAGTGTGTGTTGCTCTCAGCAAGGTCAGCTTTGGTCACGAGGATCACCTCGTGGTCCTCACTGGCTTCAGCGGCGGCAATCAAGCCGGCAACGCCGCTGCCGATCACAACAATTCGGGACATGGAGTTAGTTCGCTGGCTTAGCAGCCAACATCCTCTCTAAAGCGACGCGCGCAGGTTCAGCAACCGACTCGTCGACCACAATCTGGTTGACAACTTCTCCGGCAACGAGGCGCTCGAGAACCCATGCAAGATAACCGGGGTGGATGCGATACATCGTCGAGCAGGGGCACACCACAGGATCGAGGCAGAAGATGGTGTGTTCCGGGTGTTGCGCGGCGAGGCGCTGCACCATGTTGATCTCGGTGCCAATGGCGAAGGTCGTGGGCTCCGTTGCCGCTTCGACAGCTTTGCGAATGTAGTCGGTGGAGCCGTATTCATCAGAGGCATCCACCACGGCCATGGGGCTTTCGGGGTGAACAATGACGCGCACACCGGGGTGCTCAGCACGTGCCTTGTCGATTTGGTCGACCGTGAAGCGTTTGTGCACAGAGCAGAAACCATTCCAGAGAATGACCTTGGCATTCTCCAGTTCTGCTTCGGTATTACCGCCCAGGGGCTTACGTCCCCACCACAGAGGCATGTCGTCGACGGAGATCCCCATTGCCTTGGCGGTGTTGCGACCCAGGTGCTGGTCGGGGAAGAAGAGAACACGTTGTCCGCGTTCAAAAGCCCACTCGAGCACGGTCGCCGCGTTGGAGGAGGTGCACACAATTCCACCGTGTTCTCCGCAGAAACCTTTGAGTGCGGCCGAGGAGTTCATATACGTGACAGGGATGACAGGGACGCGGCCCTGTTCGTCCGGCTCAGTGCCATACAGCTCCTCGAGCTGTTCCCAGCACTGGGTAACCGAGTCGATGTCTGCCATATCTGCCATGGAGCAGCCTGCAGCCAAGTTGGGCAAGATGACTTTCTGGTGATCGCTGGAAAGAATGTCCGCTGTTTCAGCCATGAAGTGAACGCCACAGAACACGATTGCTTCTGCTTCGGGCCGCCCTTTGGCCGCCACGGCAAGCTGGAAAGAGTCACCCAAGTAGTCGGCATGCTGGACGATCTCATCGCGCTGATAGAAGTGACCAAGAATAACAACGCGCTCACCCAGGGTTTCTTTGGCCGCACGTATTCGTGCGTGAAGCTCTTCATTCGTGGCGGTCTTGTATTCTTCGGGCAGTCCGCCTTGAGTGGGAGAGCCAGTTGGAATGACGTCACCCATCGATGCGCCAGGGCCGTACCCGGGGGTGCCGGTATCAAACTCCCAAGGCCCCTTCGCCAGTGACGGAGAGCACGTGCTCTCGTCACTCTTGCCAGCGGCAATCAGTTGGATGCGGTCGTTGACCGAGGCGGTCGATGTCATCAGTTTTCTCCTCGGGTGAAGGCTAGAGTGCGGGGTGCACTCAAGCGAGAGAGGGGACCTTGGTCCGTGAGATCAATGGAAGTGTCATAGCGGTAGAGCTGGGGCGGGCGGTGCCGGGTTCCGGCTAGGCGTTCGCCGGTGGGGACGACCGTGCCAGAGGCTTCGACCATACGACGGAAGTTTCCCGGGTCGAGCGGGCGTCGAAGAACCACTTCATATACTTCACGCAGCTGTGCCAGGGTGAATGTTTCACCGAGGAAGCCGTGCGCAATGCGGGAGTACTCGAGTTTGGTGCGCAAGCGCCACAGAGCATAGTCAACGATGAGGTTATGGTCGAATGCCAACTCGGGTAGTTCGTCGGCTGCAAACCACTGCACATTTTCGCTTTGGATAGCTCGATCTGCTTCATCGCCAGCAACGAGTGCCCAATACACAATGGAGACCACGCGGTCGTCGGGGGAGCGGTCAAGTTGACCGAAAGCATAGAGCTGCTCCAGATAGCGGGGTTCAAGTGCGGTGGTCTCGAGCAGGGTTCGGGAAGCTGCCTGGGCGAGGTCTTCATCGGTGTTGAGCGGGCCACCGGGAAGAGCCCACTGGCCTTCGTAGGGGGCGCGAATGCGTCGCACCAGAGGGATGACCAGTTCGGGTTCTCCGGTTACCGAGGGGCGCAGCGCAAAGATCACCGTGGAGACGGCGAGTGCGACGTGGCTCTCTAAGGCAGACATAACCCTACTTCGTTGTAAGAGTCAGATTGACTCTAAGTGAATCTATCTTAGTGTCAATCTGACTCGAACGCCAGAAGGTGAAGAACCGTTCACAAACTGCGAATTTGATTGCGTTTAAGTAAATAACTATCGAAAGAAGGGGTCAAAGGTAGAAATCCCCACGAAATCGGAGTTAAGTGTGAGTATCACGCGTCGTTCAGCGTTGCACGACGGTCGAAAAAAGGAGCAACACCATATGTCGACAACTGACCTCACCGGCCAAAAAGGCCTGAAGACAGGGGCCCTGGGATTAGCATCCAGCGTCGTTGTAGGGATGGCTTCTACCGCCCCGGCCTACAGCCTCGCAGCTGCCCTGGGCTTCATCGTCCTCGGTGGAGAGACGCTCGTTGGTTTCCAAGCGCCCGGCATCATCATCCTCGCCTTCATCCCCATGTTCTTCATCTCAGTGGCTTACAAAGAACTCAACCGTGTTGAGCCAGACTGTGGCACGGTATTCACGTGGGCGGCGCGTGCCTTTGGTACCCGTACCGGCTGGATGGGCGGCTGGGCTCTGATGGCTGCCGACATCATCGTGATGGCTAACCTGGCACAGATCGCAGGTTCCTACTCCTTTACGTTTGTCGGAGAGGTATTCAACAATCCCGATATCGCCGCCATCTCAGGTGACGTGCTGTGGTCCACGATTGCGGGACTGGTGTGGATTTTCGTGATGACCTGGATTGCTTATCGCGGTGTAGAGATTTCTGCTCGTCTGCAGTACTGGTTGTTAGCTATCGAAGTTGTTGTGCTGATTGCGTTTGCTGCTGTCGCTCTGGTTCGTGTCTACAGCGGTAACGGAATTGCAGAATCTGCGATGCCTGAGCTGAGCTGGTTCAACCCCTTCTCCCTTCCGTTTGGGAGTGCTATCGCCCCCGCTGTATTGACTGCCCTGTTTATTTACTGGGGCTGGGACACGGCTGTGGCGATCAATGAAGAAACGTCCAACCCAGAAAAGACTCCTGGAAACGCTGCTGTGATCAGCACGCTGCTCTTGGTCGTGACCTACCTCCTGGTCACTGTTGGTTCGCTTGCCTTTGCTGGAGCTGGGGAGACGGGTATCGGTTTGGGAAACCCTGATAACGCAGGCGATATCTTCGCCGCCATTGGGCCGACACTCTTTGGTGACAGTATTCTCGGCCACATCATGATGTTGCTCTTGGCTGCATCTATCTTGACCTCGGCCGCTGCCTCAACACAGACCACGATTTTGCCCACCGCTCGTGGCGCACTGTCAATGGCTGCATTCAAGGCTCTGCCCTCTCACTTCACCAAGATGCACCCCAAGTTCCTGACCCCCACGTGGGCAACCTGGGGCATGGGAATCATCTCGGCCGTGTTCTATCTGATCTTCACATTGGTGAGCCCCAACCTCCTGGTTGCTTTGATTGGATCGCTGGGTCTGCTCATTGCCGTGTATTACGGTCTGACCGGCTTTGCGTCAACCTGGTTCTTCAGAAAGACCCTGTTCATGAACGCACGGAACTTCTTTATGCGCGGTCTCATTCCCTTGCTGGGTGGACTAATCATGACCGTGGTCTTTATTTACGGTCTGCAACAGTTCCTCATGCCGGATTGGCTCGTTGATGATGCGGGAAACAACGTCACCATTTTCGGTGCAGGTGCTGTGGGTGTTGTGGGGTTGATGTCCATCGCAGTGGGTGCAATCTTGATGATTTGGTGGAACCTGGTTAACAGCGACTACTTCAAGGGAAAGACCTTGGAACGTCGCGCTCACACCGCAGATTAGAAGCTCCTGTTGGGAACGATCACCCCGCCCGGGTCACCGGGCGGGGTGATTCATTTCTGGACCTTCAACTCGCACTTGAGGTGAGTTTGTATGAAACCTCCCGCTCTCGGGGAAAAGCATGACGAAGAACAGCTACTGCGCCCGTAGAATGGGGATACAAACTGAATATCGAGGTCAATCGATCGATGCGGGAGAGTTCACTTTCGAGGTGAACACCGAAGGAGCAATCCTCCCCGACAATCTCTCAGGTACGCGTACCGCATCGGACGGACCACTCTGAAAAGAAGATGTTGAACAAGGCATCTCGCCCACGGTGAAAACTGCACACGCAGTGAAGCTCTCAGGCACCAATGACAGAGGGGGAGTTCCCACACGTAGGTCATTGCCGAACGGAGAACTCATGTCAGACACACCTCGTTATTCCCCCCTGCACGCCGTGCACGAATCTCTCGGTGCAAGCTTCACCGACTTCGCTGGCTTCATGATGCCCGTGCGCTATGACAGTGACTTAGCCGAGCACCACGCGGTCCGCACCGCTGCTGGCATCTTCGACATCTCCCACATGGCTGAGATTTCCGTGACAGGCGCGGATGCAGGCGCCTTCTTGGACTACGCCCTCGCCGGCAAGCTTTCGGTTCTTGCAATCGGGCAAGCAAAGTATTCCCTTCTGTTGAACGAGGCAGGCGGCATCATTGACGACCTCATTGTGTATCGCTTGGGCGAGCAGCACTGGCTGGTTGTCGCCAATGCAGGTAACCGTTTCCAGGCCGTCGAAGCGCTCAACTACCGCACCACAGGTTTTGATGTTTCGGTCAAAGATGAGAGTGACGCCACAGCACTGATTGCTGTGCAGGGTCCCCATGCACTCGATATTTTGCACCACACCGTTGGACTTGAACTCTCAGCAGACGCTGCTGATCGTCCAGAACCGACCTTGGATGCTCTCAAGTACTACTGGTCCCTGCCCGCAATATTCCTGGGTAACCCCGTTCTCATTGGACGTACGGGATATACGGGTGAAGACGGCTTTGAGCTCTATGTCGATGTTCAGCATGCCGCCCAGCTGTGGAACTCGCTCATGATTGCTGGTGAAGGTCGCGGCCTGGTTCCCACCGGCCTTGCCTGCCGCGATACTTTGCGTCTCGAAGCCGGCATGCCGCTCTACGGCCACGAACTCGATCTCACCACGGCACCCGTGCAGGCAGGCTTGGGCAAGGTTGTTGCTCTGAGCAAAGAAGGAGACTTCGTCGGCCGTGCCGCGAGCGAGAAGGGTGTTCCCGCTGATGCCCGTGTCTTGGTCGGCTTGATCGGTGAAGGAAAGCGCGCTGCCCGTGCCGACTACGAGGTTTACTCCGGTGACACAGCCGTGGGCGTGGTCACCTCTGGCGCCTTGTCGCCCACCCTGGAATACCCCGTGGCAATGGCCTACGTTGACCCGGAAGTTTCTGCAGTTGGCACCGTCATAGATGTCGATATCCGTGGAACCCGCTTGCCTTACACCGTGACCGCTCTCCCCTTCTACAGCAGAAAGAAGAACTAATAATGTCCAATCCCACCAACCTTCAGTACACCGAAGAACACGAATGGCTCCTTGTCGAGGGCGACAGCGCCACCGTCGGCATCACTGCTTATGCAGCTGAAAAGCTCGGCGATGTTGTCTACGTTGAGCTTCCCAAGGTCGGCTCTGCCATCACCGCAGGTACCGTCGTCGGTGAAATCGAGTCCACCAAGTCGGTGGGTGAGCTCTACGCTCCTGCGACCGGCACGGTGACCGCTGTTAACGACGCCGTGGTGTCGAACCCCGAACTCGTCAACGACGATCCTTTTGGTGCCGGCTGGCTCATCAAGATCAGCATCACTGACGCACCTGCACTGCTCGATGCAGCTGCATACACCGCACTTACTGGCGAATAATTTTCGTCGCTACTTGATGTAGCACTTTGATAGCACCACCACGTGTACGTCCCTCACGCAAGGAAATTGAATGTCAGACGCGTTCGTCAACCGCCACATTGGAACTGACTCTGCTGCCCAGGCTCAGATGCTGAAGCAACTGGGTTATGACAGCATTGAGCACCTCATCGAGGCTGCAATCCCCGAGTCGATTCACGTCGACCAGTTCCGTGCTGCTGGATCATCTCTGCTCCCTGATCCAGCAACCGAGCGGGAAACAATCGCTGAACTGCGTGAACTCGCGTCGAAGAACACCATTCGCCGCTCTCTGATCGGACAGGGCTACTACGACACCATCACTCCCGCAGTGATCAAGCGCAATGTGTTGGAAAACCCTAGTTGGTACACCGCATACACTCCCTACCAGCCTGAAATTTCACAGGGCCGCTTGGAAGCAATCATCAACTTCCAAACCATGGTGACCGACCTCACCGGTCTGGCAACCGCCAATGGCTCCATGCTCGATGAGAGCACCTCGGCGGTCGAAGCAATGCTGTTAGCTCGACGTTCCTCCAAGGTTGACTCCAACGTGTTCGTGGTGGATTCTGAGACGCTTGCTCAAACCAAAAGCTTGATCTCTGGCCGAGTAGCTGCCATTGGTATTGAGATTGTTGAACTGGACCTTGCCTCGGGGGCTGCGCTGCCCGAGTGCTTCGGTGTGCTCATCCAATACCCCGGTGCATCGGGCCGCATCTGGAACCCCAGCTCGCTCATTGAGACGGCCAAAGCTGCCGGTGCCATCACTATTGTTGCCGCAGATCTGCTGGCCTTGACGCTCATTACTTCTCCGGCAGAACTGGGTGCAGACGTTGCGGTGGGATCTTCTCAGCGCTTCGGTGTCCCCATGGGCTTTGGTGGTCCACACGCTGGCTACTTGGCCGTACGCGCTGGTCTAGAACGCAGCATGCCTGGTCGTCTCGTGGGTGTTTCCCTCGATGCCAACGGTGAGCCCGCCTACCGTCTGACCCTCCAGGCTCGTGAGCAGCACATTCGCCGCGACAAGGCGACCTCGAACATCTGTACAGCACAGGTACTCCTGGCTGTCATGGCTGGAATGTACGCCGTCTATCACGGTCCCGACGGCTTGAAAGACATCGCGACCGAGGTGCACGAAAAGGCCACCGCACTGGCGGCGATTCTTCGCGCCGGCGGTGTCACCGTGACCCACGAAGCCTTCTTTGACACTCTTCACGTCAGCGTGCCTGGACAAGCTGCTGCAATCGCAGCCGCTGCCCAGCAGGGCGGCTATCTCTTCAACGTTGTAGATGCCGACAGCCTGACGCTCTCGGTGGATGAGACCACCACACCAGGTGAAGTTGAAGCCGTTGCCGGTTTCTTTGGTGCTGATGCTGCCTTCGAACGTGTAGCGGCCGCTCTTCCTGCAGATCTCGTGCGCACCTCGACCTATCTCGAGCACCCTGTGTTCAACACCCACCGCAGTGAAACCAGCATGATGCGTTATCTCAAGCGTTTGGCTGACTTCGACTACGCACTCGACCGTGGCATGATTCCGCTGGGATCGTGCACCATGAAGCTGAACTCCGCGACAGAAATGGAAGCAGTAACCTGGCCCGAGTTTGGTGGATTGCACCCCTTCGCTCCCGCAGAGGATGTTGCCGGATACCTCGAGCTCATTGCGCAGTTGGAAAAGTGGTTGGTGGACCTCACTGGCTACAACACCGTTTCACTTCAGCCCAACGCGGGAAGCCAAGGTGAGCTTGCCGGCCTGTTAGCCATTCGCGGCTACCACCTGGCCAATGGTGACACTCAGCGCACCGTCTGCTTGATTCCATCCAGCGCCCACGGCACCAATGCTGCCTCGGCAGTTCTGGCCGGCATGAGCGTTGTGGTGATTGCGTGTGACGAGGTCGGAAACGTCGACCTTGATGACTTGCGTGCCAAGATTGCCGAGCACGGCGACACACTTGCTGCCCTCATGATCACCTACCCGTCTACTCACGGTGTGTATGAGCACGAAGTGCCCACTATTACTGCTGCTGTCCACGCTGCTGGTGGTCAGGTCTATGTCGATGGTGCAAACCTCAACGCGATGACCGGCTTTGCTCGCTTCGGTGACTTTGGCGGAGATGTGTCACACCTCAACCTGCACAAGACCTTCTGCATTCCTCACGGCGGTGGCGGACCCGGTGTGGGTCCCGTGGCTGCAAAGGCGCACCTCGCGCCCTACCTGCCTGGCCACTTCGCGATCCAGAACCCCCACCACGTGCTGGTCGAAGGAGACACCGTCTCCACCGTCACACACGACGGCGCACAGATCTCCGGTGCACCTTATGGTTCACCCAGCATCTTGCCCATCTCCTGGGCATATGTGCGCATGATGGGCGAAAAGGGTATTCGTGATGCAACGGCATCTGCCGTGCTGGCAGCGAACTACATTTCTCAGCGCCTTTCTCCCTATTACCCCACCCTCTACACCGGTGACAACGGCCTCGTTGCGCACGAGTGCATCCTTGACCTGCGTCCGTTGACCGCAGAGACCGGTGTGACCGTGGATGACGTGGCTAAGCGCCTGGTGGACTTTGGTTTCCACGCGCCCACCATGAGCTTCCCCGTTGCAGGAACCCTCATGATCGAACCCACTGAGTCAGAAGATCTTGAGGAGATCGAACGCTTCATTAACGCCATGATCACGATTAAGGCTGAAGCCGATGCCGTTCTTGCTGGCCAGTGGCCAGCAGATGACAACCCCCTCCACAATGCCCCTCATACGGCAGCATCCATTGCGGGAGAGTGGAACCACCCCTACTCCCGTGAAAAGGCTGTTTATCCCTTCGCGGAAGGCTTAGATGCCGTGACCCGCACCATGCGTGTGCGCAGTAAGTACTGGGCACCGGTTCGCCGTATTGATAATGCTTATGGTGACCGCAACCTGGTGTGCTCGTGTCCTCCACCTGAAGCATTCGAAAACTAATAAGGAGCCCCTCTGTTGAGGGGCTCCTTATTTCTCGTTGAACCTAAGCGAAAATACTGTCCAGATCGCGGGCTGGAAGGCCAACTGCCTGGGCAACGGGGCCGTTGGTTACTTCACCGTCATAGGTGTTCAGGCCCAGACGAAGTGAAGGATCTGCCTTGAGGGCAGCATGCCAACCGTTGTTGGCGATAGAGCGCAGGTAGGGCAAGGTCGCGTTCGTGAGCGCGTAGGTCGAGGTGTGTGGCACGGCGCCAGGCATGTTTGCTACGCAGTAGAACAGGGAGTTGTGCACGGGGAAGGTGGGTTCCGCGTGGGTAGTGGGGTGAGTATCTGCAA
>JBEGKV010000006.1:0-19614 GCA_041183925.1 Actinomycetota bacterium | reverse complement strand
TTACTTCTTTTCCCAGATTGCGCATTTTGTCTGTATGAAAAATGACAACAGAGTGGTGGAAGTAAATACTCAGATCGATGCTTCTGCGGGACTAGAGTGAATGACGTCTAGCAGATATGTATAGCTGCCAGAAAGTTCATGCCTCAACGAAGAGAGTTAAACATGCCTGAATCTTTTGTGCCCAGCAGTTCCTCACGAGTTTCGCTCAAACGAAACCTTGGACTCTGGGCGATTGTTGCGCTGGGTCTTGGATACATGACACCCACCGTCGTCTTTGACACCTTCGGTCTGGTAGCTGAAGGCACCAACAACGTAGTACCCCTTGCGTACGCCGTCGCTCTTATCGTGATGGTCTTCACCGCGATTAGTTATGGAAAAATGACGGCAGAATTTCCCTCTGCAGGTTCTGCATATACCTATGCCAAGAACGCCATTCACCCCAACGTGGGATTCATGGTGGGGTGGACCTCGATGTTGGACTACATGCTGCTTCCGCTTGTAAACGTCATCATTGTTGCCAGTTACATGGAATCTTTCTTCCCGGACGTTCCAGGCTGGGTTTGGGTCGTTGGTTTCTCAGTTCTCGCCACCACGATCATCTACATCACCATGCGTGGTACCTCGAACGTCAACACCATCCTTCTTGTTGTTGCCATTGTGGCCATGATTGCATTCGTCGCCGTCGTCGTTGGTCAGCTGCTGGGCGGAGCAGGAGACGGAACGCTCGTCACACTGAACCCCTTCGTACATGAAGGCGTTGACTTCGGAGCGGTGTTGCTTGGTGCAACTATTGTCTGCTTCAGTTTCATCGGCTTTGATGCTGTCACCATGTATGTAGAGGAAGCACGCACCCCCAAGATTGTTCCCCGCGCAATTATGCTTACGGTACTTATCGGTGGTGGCATCTTCATTGTGACCTCTTACTTCACTCAGGCACTCTTCCCTGACTGGAACGTCTTTGCTCCAGGTGGAGACCGCCAGTATGTAGATGACTCCACACTTCCCATCATTGGTGAACTCGTAGGAGGTCAAACAATGAAGGTTATTCTCACGGCAGCTGGCTTTGCAGCGACAATTGCGTCACTGCTTGCATCTCAAGCATCCGTTGCCCGCATGTTGCTCGTCATGGGCCGAAACAACGTCTTGCCTAAGAAAGTATTCGGCTTTGTCAATCCCAAGACCAGCACGCCAACCTTCAACGTCATCCTGGCCGGACTTGTCTGCCTTACTGGTGTATTCCTCACGCTTGCTGACATTGTGCACTTCATTAACTTCGGTGCACTTGTTGCCTTTAGCTTTGTCAACATCTCAGTAATTGGATGGTTCGCTATTCGTCAGGGACGTCACAAAACAGGTGGAGACATTTTCAAGTTCATTGTCATGCCAGTTATTGGTCTTGCCCTTACCGTCATCCTGTGGGTGAACCTCTCCCCAGAGGCACTCACCGGCGGTCTGATCTGGGCTGGAGTTGGCCTTGTATACCTGGCCATCTTGACTCGTGGATTCCGCAAGCAGGTCGCTGGATTCGACGAGGCTCAGCCAGTAACAGGTTTCAACAAGGTTGTGAAGTAACAACCGACTGAACACAACTGTGGCCACCATCTTCGCGGATGGTGGCCACAGTCAATTTAAGACTTGTTAAGCCTTCTTCAGGAGGCGTGGGTCACAGAGAGACTCGTAACGAGTTGCGAGATCGTTCTCATCAATGTGCTCAGACCCACCGAGGCATTCGGTTACATCATCACCAGTGAGTTCAACGTGAACTCCACCGGGGAACGTTCCCACAGCACGGTGAGCTTCGAAAAAGCCTTTGACCTCGTCGACAACATCATCGAAACGACGTGACTTGTAACCGTTAGGAGTCGTGATTCCGTTGCCGTGCATGGGGTCAGTAATCCACAGAGGATTCGCATCACTGGCTTTAACCGCTTCCAGTAGGGGTGGTAGGGCATCACGGATCTTGCCGGCACCCATGCGAGTAATAAAGGTCAGACGTCCTGGCTCACGGTTGGGGTCCAGTTTGTCAATGAGTTGCTTGACGGTGTCTACATCAGTTGAGGGACCGAGCTTTACTCCGATGGGGTTGCGAACACGGGACAGGAAGTCCACATGAGCACCATCAAGTTCACGAGTACGCTCACCAATCCAAACAAAATGTGCGCTGGTGTTATACGGGGTGCCAGTGCGCGAATCAATACGCGTCATGGGGCGTTCGTAATCCATCAGAAGCGCTTCGTGGGAAACGAAGAATTCAGTGGTGCGCAAGGCATCAAAATCTGCACCACAGGCAGCCATGAACTTGATCGCACGATCGATCTCAGTTGCGAGGGCTTCGTATTGTGCGTTGGCAGGATTTTTTGCGAATCCCTTGTTCCAGGAATGAACTTCACGGAGATCTGCAAAACCACCCGTGGTGAAGGCGCGAATGAGGTTCAACGTCGCAACTGCGGTGTTGTAGCCCTGAACAAGACGTTCAGGATTAGCTTCACGGCTTTCAGGTGTGAAGTCATAGCCGTTGACAATGTCACCACGGTAAGCAGGAAGGGTGACATCACCACGTGTTTCGGTATCACTTGAACGTGGTTTGGCAAACTGGCCTGCCATGCGGCCCATCTTGATGACGGGCATCTCAGCGGCGTAAGTCAAGACCACTGCCATCTGAAGAACTGTCTTGATGCGGTTCCGGATCTTGTCTGCCGTTGCACCCGCGAAGGTCTCAGCGCAGTCGCCGCCTTGAAGCAAGAATGCCTTGCCCTGAGCTGCCTGCGCGAGACGCTCACGCAAAGTGTCTACTTCACCAGCAAAAACAAGCGGAGGGTAGGAAGCAAGACGTGAACTAGCTTCCTGCACTGCCTCAGCACTGGGCCATTGCGGCTGCTGCTTGATGGGAAGTGTGCGCCAATAATCCAGACCCTCGATGACGGACTTGTCAGCGACGATGGTGGGCTCGGATTGGCTAGCCACGGAGATGCTCCCCTATGTTGTGGTGGATGAAATGAAAAGAGTGTCTCTCTTGCCGAAAGACAACCTAACAAGCTTATCTTGCGTTGGCTGGGCGCTTTTCGCGAACGGATGAGGCATAAACATCCTCATACTGTTGGCCCGAGAGGCCTGCAAGTTCATAAATAATTTCATCCGTGACAGAGCGCAAGATGAAGCGATCACCCTCCATACCCTGAAAGCGAGCGAAATCGAGTGGCTTGCCAATAATGATGCCTGGGCGACGCAGTTTGGGCCACTTCGAACCAATAGGCATAACTTTTTCGGTGTCGATCATGGCGACTGGAACAACAGGGGCACCTGATTCCAAAACCATTCGAGCAATACCCGTGCGACCTCGATACAACTTGCCATCAGGTGAACGGGTTCCTTCAGGGTAAATGCCAAGAACTCGGCCTTCAGCTAAAACACGTAAACCAGTATTCAAACTTGCTTCTGAAGCTTTGCCACCAGAACGGTCAATAGGCAACATTCCTGTGCCCTTCATGAACCATTTGGTAACCCACCCTTTAAAACCGCGACCTGTGAAGTATTCACTTTTGGCGAGAAAAACCATATCCCGCTCGATACACAGCGGCAAGAAAACCGAATCAACAACACTGAGGTGATTGGACGCCAAGATGACTGGTCCTGAGAGGGGGATGTTTTCTGCGCCACTCACCCACGGACGGAAGATGCCTCGGAGCAACGGTCCGGCGATGACGTTCTTCATCAGCCAATAAAACATAGTGTTGTCAGCTTACCCGTTTGGCCTGAACTGTGGAGATGAATATGAGGTCACCAGATCTAGACCGCAAGGGATGTATTCCAAGGGAGGAATATGTCAACTCTGAAGAATTCTCAGTGACTGTTGAGGGCAAAAAGGCGAGCCAAATCAGCAGCTCCCACAACACCCGCATCGTTCACAAGTTCAGCAATCCGGAACTCAGGCTCCGGATGAAAGCCGCGTGCTGACACGTTTTCCCTGAACGCATCACGGATAGGGCCCAAGAGGCGCTCCCCTGCAGCAGCGACACCTCCACCAATGACGTACACCTCAGGATCGAGAACAGCTGAAATACTCGCACATGCTGTCCCCATCCAGCTCCCCAGAGTTGTGACTGCGCGCCAGCCTGCTTCATCATGATTTTCCAGGAGAAGTTTTCCCTCTTCAGCCGCGAGTTCTGGATTACCCGTTTCTTCTCGGAGGTAACGAAGCAGAGCTCGACCTGAGGCATATTGCTCGATACATCCTCGCTGACCACAGCCGCATTCCAGACCTCCGGGTTGAACACGAAGATGACCAAGTTCTGCACCCGCCCCGAAACCGCCTGTGAAGAGTTCGCCGTTAGCAATAATTGCTCCGCCGACACCAGTTCCAATCGTGAGCATCGTCATGTGAGTGAAAGATTTTCCGGCACCAAATCGGTATTCGGCCCATCCCGCAGCATTCGCATCATTCTCGATCACAATAGGGAGGTCAACCTGTGCTTCAAGCTTTGCTTTCAGCGGTTCGTTTCTCCATGCAATATTGGGGGCGTAATACACAGTGGACTGGGCTGCGTCGATAAAACCTGCAGCGGCCACTCCTGCAGCGATGACAGGGTTTCCTTCAGAAAGCTCTCGAATAAGCCCAACAATTGCCTGTTCCATCGCGGCTGGATCTTCAGCGGGCGAGGGCACCTGAGCTTTCTCGACAATGAGACCCTCGGAGTTTACAAGCGCTCCGGCAATTTTTGTTCCGCCGATGTCAATGCCGATGGAATACACGAAAGAAGTCTCCTGGAGGGATGTTGGAGGGAAAGGTGGGACTACTAAAGTGTAGTTAACACCAAAGGAGTTGCCATGGTTTCACAAGCGGTTCAGTTCGATACACCGGCACTTGTCCCTGCAGAACCTGCAGCGAATACAACACAGGTGCTCCTGGACCGAGTGAAAGAAACTCCCCATTCTGCCCTCTTTTCCCTCCCGGTTAATGGTGGCTGGGAAGATGTGACCTCGACAGAATTTCTCGAGCAAGTCATCGCTCTTGCGAAAGGTTTCATCGCTTCTGGTATTCGTAAGGGTGACCGTGTCGGACTCATGTGCAAGACACGGTATGAGTGGACTCTCGTGGATTTTGCGATGTGGTTCGCAGGTGCTGCACTTGTCCCCATTTACGAAACCAGCGCTGCTAGCCAAATCCAGTGGATTCTGGAAGATTCAGAAGCTGTTGCGTTGATTGTGGAGACACCCGAACACCTGTCTCGGTTTGAAGAAATTCGCGCAGATGCTCCTTTCGTTCACTCTGTCTGGCAGATCAACGAAGGAGATCTCGATGCTCTTGTCATTTCAGGAGCACAGATTTCTGATGAAGAAGTTGAAGAACGACGTTCGTCACTTCATGAAAGTGATCTCGCAACCTTGATTTACACCTCGGGTTCGACCGGCAAGCCCAAGGGCTGTGTGCTGACACACTCCAACTTCTTGGAGCTGGCCCGTAATGCCCGGGCTGCTGTCCCCGAGGTGGTTAACCCTCAGGCTTCGACGCTGCTGTTTATCACGACTGCCCATATTTTTGCCCGATTCATTTCTATTCTCGCCGTCGAGGGCGGCCCACCAGGGCGATACTTCTCAGCTACTGCCCGCCATGCAGTCATTCAAGCCCAGCTTTTTATTGGCTGTGCCTCGAGTTTTTGAAAAGGTCTACAACTCGGCAGAACAAAAAGCTGAAGCAGGCGGCAAAGGCAAGATTTTCCGAGAAGCTGCAGCAACCGCAATTGCTTACTCTCAAGCCGAAATGAATGGCCACATTCCTCTTGGGCTCAAAATCAAGTTCGCAGTATTGGACAAGCTTGTTCTTTCAAAGCTTCGGGCAGCTCTCGGTGGAAATTGCACATATGCCATCAGTGGCTCCGCGCCTCTGGGTGACCGATTAGCTCATTTCTTCCATGCCTTAGGGCTTGTTGTACTGGAAGGGTACGGTCTTACAGAAACTACCGCCCCCATTTCTATCAACCTGCCCTCCAAGTTCAAGATTGGAACGGTAGGCCCTGCCCTTCCTGGTTGTTCTGTTCGTTTGGGCGAAGATGGTGAAATCGAAGCTGCAGGCGTGAATGTCTTCAAGGAATATTGGAAGAATCCCCAGGCCACCGCAGATACTTTTGATGATGGCTGGTTCAAAACTGGTGACATCGGAACCATTGACTCCGACGGCTACATCACCATCACGGGTCGTAAAAAAGAAATATTAGTTACTGCAGGTGGCAAGAATGTTGCACCTGCATTCTTGGAAGACCCTATTCGCGCTAATCCCGTGATCAGCCAGGTTGTTGCTGTCGGCGATGCCAAGCCTTTCATTTCAGCCCTCATCACATTAGATCCTGAAATGTTGCCGATGTGGCTGACCAACAACAAAATGGACCCCTCAATGTCCATTCAAGACGCTGCGAAGAACCCTGCTGTGCTAGCCGAAGTGCAAGCTGCAGTTGACCGTGCAAATGCGCGAGTTTCCCGGGCAGAATCAATTCGTAAGTTCACAATTTTGCCCACCGAATTCACTGAAGAATCTGGACACCTCACCCCCAAGATGAGCATCAAGCGCAACATCATCACGAAGGATTTTGCAGCTGAAATCGAGGCAATGTATGCCGGTGCTTCAGGAGCAGTCGAGTAAAGCGGTTTAGAACCACTCACTTTCGCGTACCTGGCGCATTGCTTCTTTCCTCGTGGGTTGATCGAGGCGATCGAGATAAACCAAACCATCAAGATGGTCACATTCGTGCTGTAAAGCTTGCGCCATCAGGCCTTCACCTTCGAGAACAACAGTTTTTCCATCGAGGTCAATACCTTCAACGCGAGCAAAGGGATAGCGAGGGGTCTTGAACCAGAGTTGTGGAACACTGAGACAGCCTTCTTCGACAAGTTCTACCTCTCCCCTGGTTTCCATAATCTGAGGGTTGAGGATGTAGCCGACCTCGCCGTGTACGTTGTAGCTAAACGCACGCAAGCCCACACCAATTTGTGTGGCAGCGACCCCTGCTCGGCCTGGAATCTTTACTGTGTCGAGGAGATCTTCCACCAAGGAACGAATTTTTTCGTCGATGACAAGAATGTCTTCAGTTCTAGTCTTGAGAACTGGGTCTCCGAAAATGCGGATAGTACGTTCAGTCACGAGTGAACCGTTCGGGCTAAGAGGCGGTTACTTGAGGCCGTCAACGACTAAAGAGGCAAGCTGACGTGCTGCTTCTTGGGTTTCTGGTTTGAGTTTCTTGAAATCGATATAGGAACCTGCAGCAAGCATGGCGTCATAGGGAACTCGGACGGTGTCGCGCACTCGAGACTTGAAGTGGTCTTCAATCTCTCGCAACTTGATCAAGTTAGTACCCTGAGTCGCGGTGTTGATGGCCACGATGGCGTTCTTGACCAAGTGACCGTAGCCATTGGATTCGAGCCAGGTCAGAGTCTCTGAAGCCAAGCGTGCTTCGTCAAATGAGCCGCCGGAAACAATCACGATCTGATCTGCGCGCTGCAAGGTTGCACCCATGACGGAGTGGACAATTCCCGTGCCACAGTCAGTGAGTGCAACGGTGTAGTACCGGCTGGCAAGGTCTGCGACCACGTTGTAGTCATTAGCCCCGAACGCTTCTGAGAGGAAGGGATCAGTATCGGAAGCAAGAACATCCAAGCGGGAACGGTCACGACTGACGTACTGAGAGAAGTCGTTGAAAGTCAGAATCTTGGCAGCGTTGGCAACCAAATCACGCACTGTGCGGTCATTAGTACGTTCAAAACGCTCTGCCAAAGTTCCACGGTCCGGGTTTGCATCAATGGCGAGCACTCGGTCTTCACGAACTAACGACATCGCCATACCGATCAGCGTCGTGGTCGTTGTTTTTCCTACGCCACCTTTACGGGTGAGAACGGGGACAAACTTAGTTCCACCGGTCAACATACGACCAATGCTCTGATCTATCGCTTTGCGCTCACGTGCCGCAGGAGAGTCACCCATGTTGATGGCGTGGAAACTAGCTACGTAGAGCGCCTTTCGCCATCCCTCTGAGGGTGCATCACGCTTCTTTTTGCCGTCGAGGACTCGCTCCGGCGTCAGCATGGAAACAGGTTCTGGACGAGAAGAAGGTTCACCGCTGAGTCGATCACGGCGCGAAGGAAGCGAGCCTGTATCAACATCGTCGTATTCAAAAACTGTTGATTCCTCAACTTCTGCAATGACGACTTCGCCAGTGGAGGTTGATACTCCCGGAGCTTCGATTCCGCCACTCATCACGGCAGTCAATCTCGCATCGGTAGTGACTGTTGTTGTCAACGAGGCAGGCATCGCCGGAAGGTTAATTGTGGAGATTTCAGGTGCTTGTTCTACGACTAATTCAGTGGCTTCGGAAACTTCTTCGATGCGCTCCGGAGCAACAGCGTCAGTGACAGTTTTCTGAGCAACTGGAGTTGCTTTGGTTGCTGACTTCTTAGTTGCAGACTTCTTAGCGGGGCTTTTCGGCGTTTCCGTGCTCACGAATAAATCCTTTAGGTATTTGGTCTAACTCATCGAGTCTACCCACGTAACGCACAGGGATTGTCCTGGTGCGAGAGTGAATTAGTTCGCAGGCGTAATGGGTGTGATAACCACCAGAAGGTCACCGGCTTCAACCTGTTGTGACTTCTGGAAGGACACTCGCTCCACCCGGCCAGTAATGGTTGCAGTGATTGCTGCTTCCATTTTCATAGCCTCAATGGAGGCAACAGGATCTCCGGCAGCAACCGTTTGACCTGCTTCAACTTTGATGGTGACAACGCCAGCAAAGGGTGCTGCGACGTGTCCCGCTTCAGTCAGAACAGCCTTTTCTGCGCTCTTTGTGCTGACTTCAACGGAACGGTCTCGCACGAATACTGGGCGTAACTGGCCATTCAGAGTTGTCATCACAGTGCGCATACCCTTGGGGTCTACCCCACCGATTGCTTCCAATCCCACATAGAGACGAACACCAGCACCAAGATCAACAACGTGTTCACCGTGCTGGTCGAGTCCATAGACCGTGTCGAGAACGGAAAGGTCTCCAAATTTCTCTTGGGTCTGTTCAAAGGTTCGTGTGGGAACAGGGAACAACAGGCGATTCAACGTGGCACGGCGTGAAGCAGATCCTGCGTTTAAGCCAGCTCGCTCCTCCTCCGTCAGTGGAGTGACCTCAATGTTGATGGTTTTACCCTCCAACACCTTGGTGCGGAATGGTTCTGGCCAGCCGCCAGGAATATCACCGAGTTCACCAGCCATGAAACCAATGACTGAGTCAGGAATGTCATATTTCTGAGGGTTTGCTTCAAAGTCAGCAGGGTCAGCCTTCACGGCGGCCAAATGAAGAGCCAGATCTCCCACTACCTTCGACGAGGGAGTTACCTTGGGCACACGTCCCAAGATTTTGTTTGCCGCAGCATACATGTCTTCAACCAGCTCAAAATCATCAGCGAGACCAAGTGCAATCGCTTGCTGACGCAGATTAGAAAGCTGTCCGCCGGGAATTTCGTGGTGATACACACGTCCCGTAGGAGCGGGAAGGCCTGACTCAAACGGCTTGTAAATGTTGCGTACAGCTTCCCAATATGGTTCCAGGTCACAGATTGCATCCAGATCTAAGCCAGTGTCACGTTCCGTATTTGCCAAGGCGGCAACAAGAGCGGAGGCACTGGGTTGACTGGTCGTCCCCGACATGGGAGCAGAGGCGACATCCACCGCGTCAGCACCGGCCGCTGCTGCTGCGAGCAGCGTGGCCAACTGACCGCCAGCGGTGTCGTGGGTGTGAACATGGACGAGTAAGCCAGCCATGTCCTTGATCGCGAGAATGTGGGCACCCGCGGCAACAATCTCATCAGCGAGACTCAGGTAGTAGTCAAGCGTGTACTTGTCTTCTGCAGGATCCAGCAGATTTCCGGTGTAGCAGACGGCGACTTCGGCAAGCGTCGTTCCGGTTTCAAGAACAGCCTGAATAGCAGGACGCATCTGGTTCACATCATTGAGCGCATCAAAAATGCGGAAGATGTCGACACCTGTCGCAGCTGCCTCTTGAATGAATGCTTTCGTGACTTCTTCCGGGTAGGGCGTGTATCCGACAGTATTACGTCCACGCAGCAACATCTGAATGGCGACGTTTGGCAATGCTGCACGTAACTTAGCCAAACGCTCCCAAGGATCTTCTCCCAAGAATCGGAGCGCAACATCATAGGTAGCTCCACCCCACGCCTCCACTGAGAGGAGCTGAGGGGTCATGCGTGCAACGTAGGGTGCAATATTGACCAGATCTTTGGTGCGCACACGGGTTGCAAGAAGCGACTGGTGCGCGTCTCGGAATGTCGTCTCAGTGACCGCAACAGCTTTCTGCTGACGAAGTGCGGCAGCAAAAGCGACAGGACCGAGTTCGAGGAGGGCTTGGCGGCTTCCTGCAGGTGCAGGTTCTGAAAGATCAATGCGAGGTAATTTGCTCACTGGGTCTGGACCCACAGGGCGTGGACCGTGGGGCTTATTGACCGTGACATCGGTTACCCAGTTGAGAATCTTGGTTCCGCGGTCTTTGGACTCACGACCGGTGAGCAGGTGCGGACGCTCATCAATGAAGCTGGTGGAGAGATCTCCTGCTTGAAATTCTGCGTCATCCAGAACTCCCTGAAGGAAGGGGATGTTCGTGGAAACTCCGCGAATTCGGAACTCAGCTAGTGCGCGACGCGAACGGTCAACTGCGGCTTTGTATGTGCGACCTCGGCAGGTCAGCTTGGTCAACATGGAGTCGAAGTGTGGGCTGATTTGAGCGCCAGGGCTCACGGTACCACCATCAAGGCGAATACCTGCTCCACCGGGTGAACGGTAGGTCGTGATCTTGCCGGTATCAGGACGGAATCCTTGAGCAGGGTCTTCAGTTGTGATTCTGCACTGCAGGGCAAATCCACGAACGTGAACGTCTTCCTGGTGGAGACCTAAGTCATCCAAGGACTCCCCCGACGCGATGCGCATCTGTGACTGCACGAGGTCGACATCGGTGACTTCTTCGGTCACGGTGTGCTCTACCTGGATGCGTGGGTTCATCTCGATGAAGACATGTTCACCCGCGCGTTCTCCAGCGGTATCGACGAGGAACTCGACAGTTCCCGCGTTCTGATACCCAATCGAGCGCGCAAATGCGACCGCGTCCCGGTGAAGGGCAGTGCGCAACTCGTCAGAGATGTTAGGCGCAGGAGCAATCTCAACGACCTTTTGGTGACGGCGCTGAACTGAGCAGTCACGCTCGAACAGGTGGATAGTCTCACCCTGGCTATCTGCCAAGATCTGAACTTCAATGTGGCGAGGGCGCAGAACAGCCTGTTCGAGGAACATCCGTCCGTCGCCAAAGGCACTCTCTGCCTCTCGCATGGCGGCTTCCAGGGCAGGACGGAGCTCTTCCATCGTTTCTACCCGTCGCATACCGCGACCACCGCCACCCGCAACGGCCTTGGCAAAAATAGGGAATCCAATGTCATCTGCGCCGGCAAGTAAAGCGTCAATATCTGTAGTTGCAGGTGTTGACCTCAGTACAGGGACACCGGCTGCAATAGCGTGCTCTTTTGCCGTGACCTTGTTACCGGCCATCTCCAAAACTCGGGCAGGTGGGCCAATAAATGTAATGCCGTTGTCTGCTGCTGCTTGAGCAAGCTCGGGATTCTCGGACAGAAAGCCATAGCCTGGGTAGATGGCGTCGGCCCCTGAAAGCTTCGCGACACGAATAATCTCTGAGACGTCGAGGTAAGCACGAACGGGGTGTCCGGGTTCACCAATTTGATACGCCTCATCGGCTTTTTGCCTGTGCAGTGAGCTTCTATCCTCTTCGGGAAAGACAGCTACGGTTTTAGCGCCAAGCTCCACAGCCGCACGAAAGGCACGGATGGCGATTTCGCCACGGTTAGCTACCAATATTTTCTTGAACATATGACCCCTTCGAATGCCGCCAGCATCGGTTCGCAGTTAGGTACTCCCAGCTTAGTGAAGGTAACCTAGTGCTCGTGCACGTGCTCAGTATTAGCTCCCTCAAGGGTGGCGTTGGTAAAACAACGGTCACCCTCGGTCTGGCATCTGCTGCCTTTGCAGCCAACCTTCGCACCCTCGTCGTGGATTTCGACCCCCAGTCGGATGTCTCTACTGGATTGGGCGTAGACACCCGTAACCACCTCAATGTCGCTGATGTGCTGGCACACCCCAATCTCAAGACTGTGCGTCAGGCTATTGCGCCTGCTGGCTGGTCAGCACCTGGTCACGCCCCCATTGACGTGATGATCGGGAGCCCTTCAGCAGTTAACTTTGACGGCCCCCACCCCACCGCACGTGAGGTGTGGCGCCTGGAAGAGGCACTCGCCACAGTTGAGACCGAATATGACCTCGTCCTCATTGACTGTGCACCGAGCCTGAACGCGCTGACACGCACCGCCTGGGCAGCTTCAGACCGTGTTGTGGTTGTGACAGAGCCAGGCTTGTTTTCTGTCGCTGCAGCTGACCGCGCTTTGCGCGCTATCGAAGAAGTACGTCGTGGTCTCAGCCCCCGCCTTCAACCGCTGGGTTTGATTATCAATCGCGTTCGTTCACAATCTCTCGAACACCAGTTCCGCATTCAGGAACTCAGGGATATGTTTGGTCCGCTGGTGCTCCAGCCCCAGCTTCCTGAACGCACCTCTTTGCAACAGGCACAGGGCGCAGCGCGTCCCGTACACGCCTGGCCCGGTGAGGCAGCAGCCGATATGGCTAGAAACTTTGATCAACTTCTCAACCGCGTCTCTCGTGCGGGGAAGATTGGCGAATACGCGCCACAAAGCTAGTTGTTTCGCGCTGAAATTTTTTCTTTCGCGGTACCTCAACGAAGGAAAGTTTTAGCCAACTTTGCGTGCACGACGAGCTGCAAGCTCATCAGATGCATCAGAGGCTGCAGAAGTGATCTCTACCAAGCTGGTCTCTACTTCACGCAGAACCTTGCCGATGGCGATACCAAACACACCTTGACCGCGGCTGACGAGGTCGATGACCTCATCATTGGTCGTGCAGAGGTAGATGCTAGCTCCATCGCTCATCAGAGTGGTCTGAGCGAGGTCATAGATACCTGCAGAACGTAGTTGATCAACTGCGGCACGAATCTGCTGCAATGAAATTCCTGTATCAAGCAAACGCTTGACAAGCTTCAAAACCAAGATGTCACGGAAGCCGTACAAACGCTGTGAACCTGAACCAGCCGCATCGCGCACAGTGGGGACAACCAATTCAGTGCGAGCCCAGTAGTCAAGTTGACGGTAGGTGATGCCGGCAGCTTTTGCTGCCTCTGCGCCGCGGTAACCAGCATTCTCATCACGCTCAGGCATGCCGTCGTTGAACAGTACGTCGAGCTCGTAGCGCTCGTCGGCGCTGCGGTTCAGTTCGTTCATGTCCGGCCCTTACTAGTGATCAAGAACTTAAGTTTCAAGTTGTTGTTGAGAGTTTGTATCCCCCAACATAGCGACAGTTTTTAATCGTGTCTGGGATTTAAAGCTTCACACGCAATTCGGCGTGTCGCAATAGTGTGTTTACCGCGACTGCTGAGTGATTACTTGACGCAACATCTGTGAGCGAATCACTTCAATGTGGCGAGAAATCTCATGTGCCCGCTCTATAGAACGTGCCTGGCTGGCTGCGTCTTGACGGTGGCTCACAGGCACTAAGGCACGTTCAATCAGTGAGTATTCTCGCTCGGCTGCTGCGCGCATGGTGCGCAAGTGGCGGGGCTCAATACCTGAACGTTGCAGTTCGACGAGAGCACTGAACACAACAATGTGTTCTTCAGCGTACGAATCAGCAGGCTCGAGCATTCCGGCAGAAACAGCGTCCTGCAGCAGGTTCAAGCTGGCACCGCAGGCACGAGCAAATTCTTCACGGGTGTACCGGGTAGGAGTGGAGAGCAAAGAATCCGCAGACAGGCTCTGAGCATTAGGAAGAGCAGGAGTGTTACCCGCATCGATCTCATCGAGGTGCTGGCGAATAACTTTGAGAGGCAAGTAATGATCGCGCTGCATGGTCAAGATCAGACGAAGACGATCGACATGCTCCACCGAGAATTTGCGATATCCCGAAGGGGTGCGCTCGGGAGTGATCAAACCCTGCTCTTCAAGGAACCGAAGCTTCGACGGAGTCAGGTCAGGAAAATCTGGAGAGACTTTGGCCAGTACTTGACCGATGCTCAGTAATCCGCGCGCGGGTGAGGCTTGACGTACTGCAGTTGCCATTGTTAGATCACACCTCGTGCCAGGTCTACGCGAGAAGCAAAGAAGGTGAGGTGGAATTTTCCAACCTGAACTTCTTGCCCGTCTGTGAGGGTGTGACGCTCAATACGTTCACCATCAAAATAAGTTCCATTGAGAGATCCGAGGTCACGAACCTCAAAAACAGATCCGTTGCGACGAAATTCTGCGTGGCGGCGAGAAACAGTGACATCGTCGAGAAAAATATCGGAGTCAGGATGACGACCGCAGGTTGTCACGTCTACGTCTAACAGAAAGCGTGAACCCTGGCTGGGGCCACGACGAACGATGAGCAGCGCGCTGCCCCCAGGAAGTGCCGCAATTGCTTCTTGTTCTTCAGGTGAAACATCGACTGCTTCGAGAGAGCGAACCTGATCGATAAATGCCTGCGAAAATGTCGCGGTCTGATCGGGCGAAGGGGTCGAAGGGGTGGCCGCTGAGGCGCCATCGCCAGTGAGTGAATTGTTCACTTTTCCCCTTTCGTACTTCACCACATTAGTGGACTTTTTCCCTGCGCAAAATACGCGACGAAATATGACCAACTGGTGGAATATCGTTCCATTTCACTCCAGAAATGGGCTATAACAACCTCACACGAGGTTCTCAGCAATACTTCGGCTAGACTAATGACATCTTGTGAACGACATGTTTCGTTCCCTGCGTCGATAGAACGCTTCCCTCACCGAAATCGGTTGATATTTTTCATCGGCGAACGGATGCATCACCTGATGCCTTCGCCAGTTATCCCGGTTGTTCCTCTCGACAGTGCAGTGCATGCCTGCGTGAAGAATGTTGCTGTGTGCAACGCCTGGATATTTATCAAAGGTAATTCTTATGTCTACCAAGACTTTTTCCACACTGGGCGTTCCTGCGCCCCTCGTTGCTGTGCTCACTGCAACGGGGATTGATTCCCCCTTCCCCATCCAGATAGATACCCTCCCCGACACCCTGTCGGGTCGCGATGTCCTCGGGCGCGGCAAAACAGGCTCAGGCAAGACCCTGGCTTTCAGCATCCCCATGGTTGCTCGACTCGGCGGAACACTTGCTGGAGGTCGTCGCCGTGCGGGTCGACCCCTCGGGCTTGTACTAGCACCGACCCGAGAACTTGCAACACAAATCACCAACACCATGGCGCCCCTGGCGGAAGCGTATGACTTGCGCGTGACCACCATCTTTGGTGGCGTGTCTCAGAGCCGTCAGGTGGCTGCCCTCAAAGAGGGCGTCGATATTGTTGTCGCCACGCCAGGCCGTCTTGAAGATCTCATGAAACAGGGTCTCCTCCACCTCGATGCCATCGAGATCACCGTGCTCGATGAAGCAGACCACATGGCTGACCTCGGTTTCTTGCCCGTCGTCACCAAAATTTTGAAGGCGACCCCCACGGGTGGGCAACGTCTTCTCTTTTCTGCAACGTTAGACAACGGCGTAGACAAACTGGTTAATCAGTTCCTTCACAACGAAGTTCTCCACTCTGTGGACGAAGCAAACTCCCCCGTTGCCGCCATGACTCACCACGTCTTCGAAACCAGCGGGAACGATGCCAAGAAGGACCTCGTCTACAAGTTGGCTTCCGGTACTGGTCGCCGAATCTTGTTCATGCGCACCAAGCACCACGCAAAAAAGCTGGCTAAGGCGTTAACCGATGCAGGAATCCCCGCAGTTGACCTCCACGGAAACCTGTCCCAACCTGCTCGAGATCGGAACCTCGCTGCATTTAGCGAAGGAACCGTCAAGGTACTCGTAGCCACAGATGTCGCAGCTCGCGGTGTCCACGTCGACAATGTTGACCTTGTGATTCACGTCGATCCCCCCATGGAACACAAAGCTTATTTGCACCGTTCTGGCCGCACTGCCCGAGCCGGAGCAGAGGGTGACGTCGTTACAATCTGCCTGCCCACCCAACAAAAGGATGTTGCAGCGCTTCTGAAGAAGGCAGCCATCGCTGTTGTCCCTCAGAAAGTCACTGCAGAGTCACCTGAAGTCCTTGAACTAACCGGTGAGATTGCTCCCTACGTCAAGCCAGTACCTCGTGACACAAAGCCTCAAGGTGGTGGCGGTTCTTCGAACGGCAAAAACGCTCAACGCAAACGGGCACTGCGTGAAGCAGCAGGAACCAGCAACGGTCGTCCGCTTCGCGTGACCCGCGATGGTCAACCTGCACGCGATCGTTCCGGTCGCCCACCAGCAAACGAAAATGGAACCCGTCGCACTGGAGCCAACAAGCCCAGCACAAACGGCGGGGCTCGCTCGTATGGGTCTGCCTCAGGCGGAGGCCAGCGCGCTACGGCCTCGACTGGTGGCTCACGTGCCGGTGGCGCTGGACAACGTCAACGCTCTGCACGCCCTCAGGGACGCTAATAATCCAAGAACTGTCAGGCTTCGCACTCACCACTGAGTGCGAAGCCTTTCTTGTTCAACAACAGCCTCAATATCGCTGAGCTTGCGCATACCCGCGAGAGGTTGTGCCATGCGGTGGTTGCCACGAATCTTTGGTTCCACACGGTGGAGAAATGCCCAGTAGCCAGCCGTAAATGGGCACGCGTTCTCTCCCAGTCTCACTGTGGGATTGAACGGACAGGCATGACAGAAATCTGACATGGAGTTGATGTAAGCACCGCCAGAAGAATAGGGCTTAGTCGCTACCAAGCCACCATCAGCATGCTGACTCATTCCGATCACATTCGCCGGCATGACCCAGGGTGTCCCATCAACGAAGGCATCCACAAACCAGTCATTGAGCTGTTGAGGGTTATATCCGCGCTGCAAAGACCAGTTGCCGAGAATCATGAGTCGTTGAATGTGGTGTGCGTAGCCGCTGTCGCCCACCGCACTGAGCACATGCTTCATGCAGGCCGCATCGATGCCTTCGCCATCAAGTTTCCAGAACTGTTCTGGTAGGTCAACATGGGCGTCAAGGTAATTGTGTGACTCCACATAGTCTTCGCCCAAATGCCAGTAGAGATGCCACACCCAATCCCGCCATCCGGCTATCTGTCGAACAATGGCCTCCACGCTCCCCAGGGGAGCATCTCCGCGCTCATAAGCCGCTACGCACGCATCGATAACTTCCTGAGGATGCAGAAGCCCTAAGTTCAGTGGAACACTGAGCTGAGAGTGAGCCATCACATCATCTCCGCGCAGACTGGCGTCCTCGAAGGGACCAAAGTCCAAGAGTCGGGTTTCAACAAAATCTTTCAAAGCAGCCAAGGCCTCATCCCGGGTTGCCGCGAAACGTCGTGGTCCGTCCCGGCCTAGCAGAGTGATCTCCCCGGCCGCAGCCCACGCTGAAAGATCTGCACGAACCTGAGCGTCAATGTCATCCTCAACCGGCAGCCACGGCGCAGGTAGCCCTAAATTGGTCGCCCCCTTGGGCGGTGGCTGACGATTGTCATGGTCGTAGTTGTACTGCCCGCCTGCAGGCTGCACTCCCTCCATCAGGGTTCCGGTTGAATCACGCCAGTGACGGTAGTAATTCTCGAGCTTGAGCGAGCCTGGCTTCTTGCCGGCGGCCCATTTGTCAAAAAACTCTTCCGAACTAACAAATCCCCGGCTCGGCGAGGTGGGGATGTTCAATTCGCGCGCCAAGGCGCGACTTCCCCAGGAAGTGGGGTTGATCATGTCTATCGTGACACCGGATTCCATAAACCCAGCTAGAACATCTCTGTAGTGGACTGCCTGCACAAACGTGGCGCGCTCCCCCAATTCGACTGCGCGATGACGAAGTGCCGTCAAGATGAGGTGGGCCTTTGCCCAGTGATAGGGGCGTTTAGCTAAAACGCTTTTTGCTTCAATCAGTAAGAGCTCTCCCCCATCGTCAAAATGGGGTCCCAGTTGATCTGCCATGAGCCATCTCATGCGCGTTGCTTTTCCTGCGTGAGTACACCTAAACCGGCAAGAACCACAATCAACCCAACCCAACCAATCGGAGCAATGACTTCACCCACGACGACAACCGCCAGCACTACGGCGACAACGGGCTCAAACAACGTATAGACCGCAGCTCGAGAAGCGGGCATGGCACCGAGACCGACAGCAAGCAACAAATGCCCCACCGCAGTGGGAAAAAGGGCGAGATACGCCATCACGGGAATAGCTAAGGGTTGATGGGCAAAGGCTTGTGGGTTGACCACAATCAGGATGACGAGCATCACACCTAGCGGGGCTGCTGAGACCAACTGAATAGTGGAAATCACTGGGCGGTGGCCGAGACCTTGTGGGCGATCCTTGTGGGGCTTCATCAGTTTGTTCGCCATATAGGTATAAAGCGCATATGACAGGCCAGCAATTAAGGCCAAAACGATGCCCCAGCCAATGGTGATCGGATCACGATCAGCGTGTGCAGCATCCGAGACTATTGCGTGGTCGTCCGCTTCGAAGCTTCGACCAGCGACCAAGAGGACGCCACCGGTCACGGTGATGGCCGTTGCGATGAGCCATCGCCAACTGGGGCGCTGCTTGTCCACGAACCATTCAATGAGACCCGCAAAAAGGGGCGCCGAACCAAGGGCGATGACATTCCCCAAGGCCACACCAGCCCATGACATTCCGATATAAAACACGGTGCTGTAAGCCGCCAGACCGAGCGCCCCTAATAAGACAAGCGGAAGAGATCCGATGCTTTTAGACACCATCCACACGCCAGGTAGTGCCGTGAGCCCCAGAATGAGGCCACCAATGCCCATCGTGGAAGCGCCGATGGCAATGGGGCTGATTTCTGGAATGAAACTGGCGGCCATGCCCGTGGTTCCCCACAGCGTGCAGGCAACCAATAACGCAACAACACCTCCGCCATAGCTGGCACGAGGTGTTGTTGTCATGGTTCTCAGACTAGCGAGTGGGGAACTTGGGCGGGTGGAGACCGGCCAATTCCTGAATCACGCGAACTACCTGGTGGCTGTAGCCATATTCGTTGTCATACCAGACATACAAAATGACATTCTTACCATTTGCAATAGTTGCCAGGCCATCAACAATTCCTGCCCGGTTGGAACCAACGAAGTCCGTCGAGACAACTTCGGGGCTCTCAATGTAATCAATCTGGTTACGAAGGTTGGACTTGAGCGAGGCATCACGCAACAGAGTGTTCATCGTGTCCCGATCAACAGCCTTATTCAAGGTCAGGTTCAAAATTGCCATCGAGACATCTGGCGTGGGAACACGAATCGCGTTACCCGAAAGCTTTCCTTCAAGCTCTGGAAGCGCCTTGGCAACAGCCTTAGCCGCACCGGTTTCAGTGATCACCATATTCATTGCGGCTGAGCGTCCCCGACGATCACCCTTATGGAAGTTGTCAATGAGGTTTTGATCATTCGTGTACGAGTGAACTGTCTCTACGTGACCGTATTCAACTCCGTAGGCATCGTTGATAAC
>JBEGKV010000005.1:0-19785 GCA_041183925.1 Actinomycetota bacterium | reverse complement strand
CACTTGCTCTATGCGCGCTTCATCACCAAGGTGCTGTTTGATCTTGGCCACATCGACTTCGAAGAGCCGTTCACCAACCTGCTCAACCAGGGCATGGTGCTGATGGAAGGCTCAGCAATGAGCAAGTCCAAAGGCAACATTGTGAAGCTGTCTGAGCAGCTCGAGGAACACGGTGTTGATGCTGTTCGTCTCACCATGGCTTTCGCCGGTCCTCCGGAGGATGACATTGACTGGGCTGATGTGTCGCCTGCAGCCAGTAATCGGTTCCTTGCCCGCGCGTGGCGTATTGCCCAGGATGTCACCTCTCCGGTGGGTACTCATTTTGAGGGTGGAGATAAGTCTTTGCGGAAGGCAACTCATCACTTGCTTGCCGAAGCACCGGGCCTCATTGAGAGCTTCAAGTTCAACGTGTTGGTCGCTCGTCTCATGGAGCATGTCAACGTCACCCGCAAGGCCATTGACTCCGGCGTGGGGCCAGCTGATCCTGCCGTGCGGGAGTCTGCAGAAACTATTGCCATGATGCTCGACCTTTACGCTCCTTATACTGCCGAGGACATGTGGGCGGCTCTGGGCCACCAGCCAGCTGTTGCTCACGCGGTCTGGCCGGCTGCGGATCCAGCACTGTTGGTGCAAGAGTCTGTTACCTGCGTGGTTCAGGTTGACGGCAAAGTTCGTGACCGCCTCGATGTTTCACCTGAGATTTCGGAGGCGGATCTTGAAGCCCAGGCACGATTGCTTGCAGGTGTTGAGCGGGCGCTTGAGGGCCGCGAGATTGTGAACGTGATTGTGCGTGCTCCCAAGATTGTGAGCATCGCCACGAAACCTGTGGCCTAGTTCACGCACACAGTAATCGCACTCGAGAACCTCGGGTGCGATTACTCATTTCTGAGCTGCATATTTCTAGAAAGAAATATAAACGTTGGAACCACGCTTGGCTTTTTGGCCACCTGCGGGGGTTTGTGTTTTGACGGTGCGCTTGGCAAAGAGTGCGGGATCAACGTCTGTTGAATAGGTAAATCCGGCTGCCTGGAGCTTGGCAATAGCTTCGTTGAAGTCCATGTTCATGTTGGCCACGGCGGGGACTTCAACAAGGTCAGGACCCTTGGAGATAACCAGGCTGACGTTTGTTCCAGGAGTAACCACACCTTCTGGAACAGAGAGTGAAATCACGGAGCCTGCGCTGACTGTGTCACTGAACTCTTCAGAACTACTGCCGACGACAAGGCCGGCGTCGGTGAGTGTCTTGGTTGCGTCAGCGGCACTCATTCCTGCAACGGTGGGCACAGCGCCGACAGAGACAACAAAGTGAACTTCACCGCCAACAGGGTATTGCGCGGGGAGTGCTGCGCCATCGGGTCCGAGCGCTGAAATCACGATGCCAGAAGCTACGTCTGCGGAGAACTGCTTGACCGGGTCTTTCACCACAAAGCCCAGTTCCTTGGCTTTGGCTGTGGCGTCGGTGTCCTTCATGCCGGCAAAGGCGGGAGTCTCAATAATCTTGGGCCCTGCAGAAACAATCACCGTGATGCTGGAGCCATTGCGAACAGCGGTTCCTTCGGGCGGATCTGTCCCAATGACTTTGCCCTTGGCAATAGTCGAGTCATTTTGTTCCGCAAGCTCTGTAGTAAAGCCTTGTTTTTCGATCAACGACTGCGCATCGGCAGGTGCAAGGCCTGCAACGGCGGGGATCACGGAGAGGGAACCGGGGCCTGAACTAAAGAACCAACCTGCCGTCGCGCCCAGGAGTGCAAGAACAATGGTGAGCCCAAAGATCCAGAATCCCTTAGTCCGGCGCCCGGCTGAGACTTCCTTGAGAGCCTCAACGGGGTGCTCGATGGAAACTTTGCGGTTGAGGCCAGCCAGGGCTCCTGTCGAATAGGCGGCTGTTTCATCATCCGAGCCCAGCAGCATGCCGGCAGGCATAATCATGGTCTGCTGCGTGGTGAGATCCGAATAGGTCGAACCGGTGCGAATGCCTTTTTCTGCCTGTAGAAGTTTGTCTAGCAGGATTCCAGCATTTTCTGGACGACCCTCGGGGGAGCGCGTCGTTGCCCACGCGACGATGTCATCGAGTTCAGCGGGAACCGCAGGGTTCGCACTCGAGGGGGCGGGAACTTTATCGTTGGCGTGCTGGTAGGCAACCTGCATGGGCTGTTCGCCCTTGAAAGGCTGTTCGCCGGTCAGCATCTCATAAATCATGATTCCGATGGCATAGATGTCGCTGCGCGCATCTGCCACTCCGCGGGTGAGGAGTTCGGGGGAGAGGTAGGCGATTGTTCCCAGCAGGGCCTGGCCTGATGCTGTGTTGGCTGTCGTGGCACGGGCCAGGCCAAAGTCACCGAGTTTGATGCGCCCATCATCAGCGAGCAGAACGTTTTCTGGTTTGAGGTCGCGGTGAACAATGCCCGACTCATGGGCAGCAGCAAGGCCGCGAAGGACGGCATCCATGATGTCCACGGTTTGTTCGGGAGTGAGTTTGCCGTAATCCTTGAGCAGGTCACGCAGGGTAATACCCGGCAGGTATTCCATCACAAGGTAGGCCATGTCAGAGTCTTGGCCCTGATCGAAAACGTTGACCACATTGGGATGGGCCAAGCGGGCTGCTGAACGCGCTTCCTGGACAAAGCGGGCCTTGAATGCGCTGTCATCAGCTAAATGACCGTGCATAATCTTGACGGCAACGCGTCGTTCGAGGCGTAAATCAGTGGCCAGATAAACCGTGGCCATGCCCCCGCGGGCAATGCGTGACTTGACCTGGTATCGACCGTCGATAAGACGACCAATCATAGGGTCTTCAGGTGCAGCAGTCACAACGCGAGTCTAGGGAGGTTAGCCGGCGAAAACGCTGAGAAACACCGCAGTTTTGAGCCAGAGGAGAGTTTTTCTATGCGCTCATTGCTGCAGGCATGCTGCTCATCAGGCTGGCATCAGGGATCACAAGTCGTTGCCCCACAACAAGGCGGCTTGAACGGTCCAGACCGTTAGCTGTCATGATGGCGCGAGGTTGCACGCCGTAGCTTCGTGCGATGGCTTCCAGTGTTTCTCCTGCTGCCACAGAGTGGCGAATGATGCTCTCGCCAATTTCTGCGGGTTCGGTTCCACTGGTCGAGGCGGGAATGTTAAGTTGCTGTCCCGCAAACATCATCGTTTTCCAACTCAAACCATTCGCGGCAAGCAGTTCAGCCGAGGAAACCCCATGCCGCTGAGCAATGCTTCTCAACGTGTCACCCTCAGTGACGGTATAGCGATCGGTCAGGATCGGAGCAGTGGAGTTGTGGCTGAGTGCAACGAGACGAGGAGAATTATCTGCTTTAGCCTTGGGGAGCTTTTCAATGCGCTGAGGTTGATCGGCCTGTGCAGCTTGACTCGTAAAGAGCATGCTGGTGATGGCCGCAAGGGCGATGGGGAGTGCCGCAACTTTCTTGATTTTGCGGGCTCTTTTCGGGGTCGCCAGAGGGACAGCTTCGTGGTTTGAACGAAAATGTGGTCCTGCCATGAGCTACTCCTCTCCCCATTAAAAGATTGGCTAAGTCTGTAGTTCAGCTTGAAGGTTAACGTGGAGTGAACTCGGCGTGTCGAAGAATGCGCCGGGTGTTCACAACCGGTGCGTTCCTGTGGCACGCTTGTCTAGTGGCTATAACCAACCTTTCAGCAACCGAGTGGCTGACCATCCCTGATCTCATGGATGTGCTCAACATTTCACAGAGCAACGTTCGTCGATTAATCGAGGACAACGTTCTCGCAGCAGCCCGCATTGATGGCGTACTCAAAGTACCTGCGGTGTTCATCGAAGAAGGTGAGCCCATGCATCAATTGCAGGGGACCATCGTCCTCTTGCGGGATTGCGGTTTTGACGGCGATGAGCTCGTGGACTGGCTTATTTCCCCGGAAGAGAGCCTCGGCGTCTCACCCGTAGACGCGCTCAAGGCGGGTCGCAAAGCAGAAGTGCGTCGTATCGCACAAGCTCTGCTCTAGAGCACTTTAGGACGCCCGCTGGGAAACAAGATTCGCAAGCTGTTTCAAGCCGGCAGTTGCCAGCTCTGAGAAACCAGCCTGAGCGATGGCGACATCCGCCAGGGCAACGTGTTCGTCAATGATGCGTTCAAGCTGAGCGACGGCACCGGTGTTCTCGAGTGTTGCTTGCAGAGTTGAAATCTGTGCGGCATCCAGCTCAGGGTCACCCAAGAGCTCATCCATCAAGCGGATCGCGCTGGTGGGGAGTTCTTGCTGCGCCAGGGCAATGAGCATGGTTCTCTTACCTTCACGGAGGTCATCGCCTGCCGGCTTGCCGGTGATGGCCGGATCACCGAAGACGCCGAGCAGGTCATCGCGAAGCTGGAAAGCAACACCGAGGGGGAGACCTATCGCACGCAGAGCATCCAGTTCACTCGGGGTTGCACCGCCCAGTGCTGCACCAATGACGAGGGGAGCTTCGATGGAGTATTTGGCGGATTTGTACACCACGACGCGTTGGGCGCGGGTCAGTGCATCACGTTTGTCGATGACTGGCCACGCGCGCTCTTCGACAATGTCGAGGTACTGTCCCGCTGTGACGTCGATACGCATGCGGTCAAACTCGATACGGGAGGCACGAACGGCGGGGCGGTTCTGCTCGAGAGCAATCCCATTCGAATAAAGCTCATCACTGAAGGCGAGAAGGAGGTCACCTAACAGCAGGGCAGATGACGTGCCAAAATCTTCCGATGTGCCACTCCACCCGGATTCGCGGTGAAGACGTTCGAAGCGGCGGTGTGCGGAGGGTGCTCCGCGGCGAGTATCGGACTTGTCCATGATGTCGTCGTGCACGAGGGCTGCTGCATGGAAGATTTCCAATGCACTCGCAACATCAATGACATGGTCAGGAGTGTTTTCATGCTGGGTGCCGTAGCCCAGCAGCGCACAGCGCGCGCGGAATCGTTTTCCTCCGCTGAGAAACTGCCGGGAAAACTCGATAAAGGGTTCCAAATCGGAGGAAACCTCGCGCAGAATGGATTCACGGTCAGTGATGAACTGATCGAGACGAGTGTTCACTCGCTCTACCCACTGGTCTTGGTCACGCATGCGCCTAGCCTATCGAGGCAGACGCAGGTACACTGGGACTTCGATCGACTTTTCACCCCTCACGAGTTAGGAGTACTAATGCCACTTTCTAAACCTCTACGGCAATGACGCAGATGTCACTTCCACTGCCTTTGTGGGAATGCCTCGTCCCAACTACCGCGCAATTACCCTGGGTGTTTTACTCACTCTTGTTGGCCTCGGTGTTCTTATTGCTGGTGTGATGACTCAGATGATTTTCATTGGCATTGCTGGTTTTGTCGCCATGTTCGGAGGTGTCCTTGTCGCCGCCAAGCCGGGTGTTCCAACCGCAGCACAGGCTGCTGCACCTCGCCGATCTGCTTCTCGTGGAAGTTCCTTCATGCAGCGCATGGAACAGCGGTGGGATGAGCGCGACGAAGGTCGACTCTAAGCCCCCACGCGTAACCCACTCTTAACCGCCTTACGGGGCGGTTTTTTTGTGTGGCGAAACGAGCCGATTTAATCCAATAGGCTCCATTTCCCTCCACCGCCTTAAACCCAGTAAATTAGGGGATAAGTCGACACGCCGAGTGAAATTATGGGGTATTTTTTAACACTTGTGGTGCTTAGTGGAGTAAAGTGGAGATATCACCACAAGGCCGGTCGTGAAAGGGGGTGACGCAGATGTTCTTAGGAACCCACTCACCCAAACTTGATGACAAGGGACGCGTCATCCTGCCCGCCAAATTTCGCCATGAACTGGCCGAAGGAATCGTGGTCACCCGAGGCCAGGAAAATTGCCTCTACGTTTTCAGTGCTTCGGAGTTCAACAACCTGCACGAGAAGATTCGCCAAGCGCCCGTGACGAGCAAATCAGCTCGCGACTTCCTGCGAGTTTTCCTCTCGGGCGCCAGTTCCGAAACGCCAGATAGCCAAAACCGCATCACTCTTCCCGCAAATCTGCGCCAGTATGCAGGGCTGGGTCGAGACCTCACCGTCATCGGTGCAGGAAATCGCGTCGAAATCTGGGACACCGCAGCCTGGAACACCTACCTGAACGACCACGAAACTTCCTTCTCCAACACCACGGAGGAGGTGATCCCTGGACTCTTCTAGTCCCTTGGTTCTGACTCCCAGCCTGAGCGCCCTGACTCCACTTCCCCGGAAGCAGGTCGAACTGGAGGGGAATCAGAATTCAGGGCCAGTCCATAACAGATCATGACTCTCAACGACATTCACACCCCGGTATTGCTCGAACGCTGTGTTGAGCTTCTTGCACCAGCACTAGAAAAGCCTGGTGCCGTACTTGTCGATGCCACGTTGGGCATGGGGGGACATTCGGAAGCTTTCCTGACTCGCTTCCCCGAACTGACGCTGGTGGGTCTAGACCGGGACACCGACGCTCTGGCTATCGCCGGTGAGCGTCTAGCCCGGTTTGGAAATCGCGTTCATCTCGTTCACACCGTCTATGACGGCATCGCGGAAGCCCTCGAAGGTCTGGGTATCGCCGCGGTTGATGGCATTCTCTTCGATCTGGGTGTTTCATCCCTTCAGCTCGACCGGGCAGAGCGCGGCTTTGCGTATGCGCAGGATGCGCCCCTGGACATGCGAATGAACCAGACCGAAGGCATGACCGCGGCAGACGTCATCGCAAGCTATACCGAACAGGAACTGCGCACCATCTTTCACAAGTACGGAGACGAAAAGCTTTCTGCACGCTATGCCAAGGCAATCGTCACCCAACGTGAAATCGAACCCATTCTTCGTTCCGGACAGCTGGTCCACATTCTCACCGTGGCCACCCCTGCAGCCCTGTCACACTCCGGCCACCCTGCTAAGCGCGTATTTCAGGCACTGCGGATTGAAGTCAACCAGGAACTCTCTGTTTTGGAAGCCGCTATCCCTGCCGCTCTCAGCTCGCTTGCCGTTGGCGGTCGCATTGTCGTCATGAGCTATCAGTCACTCGAAGATCGCATCGTCAAAGGATTCCTTCAGACGGCGGTCGTCACCTCAGCACCGCTGGGACTTCCAGTCGAACTCGAGCAGCACAAACCAGAATTTCGGCTTCTGGTTCGCGGTGCCGAACTGGCCAGCGATGCAGAAAAACTTCGTAACCCCCGCGCAACACCCGTTCGCCTGCGTGCCGCAGAACGAATCAAGGAGGCAGCATGAGCACCATTCGTATTACTCGACCTCAGCTGAGGCCACAGAGTATCCACACGGCGCGATCCGTGCCGCAGCGGGGAAGTGCAGCACCCTCCGTCCAGGGCAACCTGGCCCTCAAGGCACGCACCTCACTCAACAAGGTTGCCGAGTGGCGTCCTGCCATTCAGGTCGTTGCGACCAGGTCACAGCGTAAGGCACGCCCCCGGGTGTTCTACGCAATCGTCACAGTCGGCGTTGTGTTTGGCATCATCATTGCAAACCTGCTTCTTTCCGTGGCAGTCGCCTCTGGCGCATATGAAATTGCCGGACTTCAGCAGTCCAACAAAGAACTGGGTCGTAGCTACCAGACCATGAACCAAGATTTGGATCGTCTGGCCTCACCGCAGAACCTAGCGGCGAACGCCGAAGCGCTCGGAATGGTCAACAACAGCACACCTGTGTACCTGCGTCTTTCTGATGGTGCCGTCTTGGGTACCCCCGAGCCCGCTTCCGCAAGTGCGGGAGTCATTGCGGGAGCCGAAGGGGCTGTGCCTAACTCACTTCTCACCGGTGTTTCTTTGGTGACCAAGAAGGAATCTGAAGCGAAGGCTGCCGCTGCCAAGAAAGCAGCAGAAGAAGCAGCAAAGGCTGCACCTGCAGCTCAAACTGGCGCGCCAGCCAGCGCGCCTGCTGCTGCTGTTCCAGCAGGGCCAGTAGCGTTGACAAACGGTCTCCCCGGCGTTGCAACGCGCTAATTCCGTCGGGAATTACCGTCGAGTGCAGGCAGGCTAAGGAACACCAGTGAAGAAGAACCCCATCAAGTTCCGCACCGTTCTGGTGATGGCAGTGGTGGTTGCCCTCGTGGGACTGTTCATTGTTCGTCTGGTTGATATCCAGGTCATCCGTGCAGCTGCTCTCACGCAGGACTCGGTAGATAAACGGTCCATTCCCGCCACGCTGTATTCCCAGCGGGGAGATATCACCGATAAGAACGGCACCGTTCTGGCCGATAGCGTGATGCGATACAACGTCACGGTGTCGCCCAAAAACGCGAAAGATTTCCTTCGTCAGACAGACCGCTCGGAAGTGACGGTCACGCCGCAGCAGGCGGCTGTCGAAATTGGATCTTTGACCGGCCAGAAACCAGAGGAAATCCTCAAAAGTCTGACTTTGCCTACATCAAGAAGGCCGTGGATGTTGATACGTTCCGCGCGCTCAATGCCCTTGAAATCCCGTGGCTGTTTTTCGAGCAGGCACCGGGTCGCACCTACCCCAATGGCGCAGTTGCTGGAAACCTTTTGGGATTTGTGGGTGCTGATGGCACCGCTCAAGCAGGGCTTGAATCAGGCTGGGACGAGTGCGTCGCGGGTGTCAACGGTGAAGAGATGTACCAACGCGGTGCCGATGGGGTTCGCATTCCTGGCAGCACCGTCACCAGCGTCAAAGCGCAAGATGGTGGAACTCTCAAGCTCACCATCGACTCAGATCTCCAATGGTTTGTCCAGCAAACTCTGGCTAAGCAGGTAGATAAGTTCTCTGCCGCATGGGGAATTGCTGTTGTGCAAGAAGCAAAGACCGGCAAGCTCTTGGCCGTGGCGGATTATCCTTCGCTGGACCCCAACAACGTGGACGCTACCTCGGATGAGAACCGTGGTTCGCGTGCTTTCATGAACCCGTTCGAACCTGGTTCGACCATGAAGCCCATCACGGCATCCATGCTCATTGATTCCGGTGTTGCCACCCCAGAAACTCAGGTGTGGGACCCCTATTACATCAAGTTCCCCAACGGTGCTGAGCTGACAGATGCTAAAGAACACGGCACGCTGCCCCTGACATTGACGGGTGTGCTGGAACAATCCTCCAACGTCGGTATGGCGCAACTCGGTGAAACCCTCGCTGCCGATAAGCGTTATGACTACATGGTTAAGTACGGCCTGACGTCAGCCACCGCATCGGGATATCCTGCCGAGTCTTCGGGAATCTTGTATCCCTCTGATCAGTGGGACAACCAGACGTATTACAACGTGACTTTCGGTCAGGGTGTGGCAACGACAGCAATCCAGATGTCAAACGCCTACCAAGCAATCGCAAACAATGGCAAGCTCATTCCAGCCACTCTTGTGGAGAGCTGCACCAAGCCTGATGGCACTGTGGTTACCCCTGATGTTCCGGAGACCACCCAAGTAATTTCTGCCAAGAGTGCTCGAACGACGGTCGACATGATGGAGAACTTCGTTACCCAAGGCTGGATTACCAAGGAAGTTACCGTCCCCGGCTACCGCGTGGCGATGAAGACCGGAACGGCTCAGCAGGCAAACGGCGAGGGCGGTTATAAGGCGGAATACGTGGTTTCTAATATGGGAATGATTCCAGCTGATGACCCTCAGTACATCATCTCTGTAGTGATTGCGGAACCAAAGACAACAGCAACCTATGCGGTCTGTCCTCCCGTGTTCAAAGCGATTGAACAGCAGGTCATTAAGCGCTACAGAATCAAGCCTTCACAGGGTGAAGCACCCGTGTTGCCTATCCGGTTCTAATCGCCTGCCGGCCTAGACTTGAGCAGAAGAAAGGTGGTGCTCGAGTGGGTGCTTTTATGGGGTCTCTCAGACCTGAGCATCCTCGTTCCCGGGCACTCGTTTCACTCCTGTCTGAAGCCGACATCTCGTGTTCTGATTCCCTGGATGACATCGATGTCACCGGCATCACGATGACCACGACAGATGTTCGTGCCGGAGATATTTTTGTCGGCCTTCCCGGTGCCACAGTCCATGGCGCACGTTTTGCAGAGAAGGCCAAGGAAGCTGGCGCTGTCGCCCTGCTGACCGATCAAGCTGGTGCCGTAATTGCCAGTGACTGTGGCATGCCTGTGCTCACGGTGGCGAATGTGCGGGAAGCAATGGGGCACATAGCTGCCTGGGTGTATCGCTCTGCCGAGTTCGATGCCACGATTTTTGGGGTCACCGGTACCAACGGGAAAACGAGCGTGGTCTACATCCTCTCTGCGCTGCTGTCTCAACTGGGAGTCAAGAACGGCCTGAGTTCCACAGCTGAACGCCGCATCGGTGACGTGGCGGTAGTGAGCGGTTTGACCACACCTGAATCCACCGAATTGCATGCCTTGTTAGCGCGCATGGCAGAAAATTCCGTCCGTGCCGTCTGCCTAGAAGTTTCTGCGCAGGCACTCAGTCGCCACCGCGTGGACGGCATCGCCTTCGATGTCGTGGGCTTTACAAATCTCAGCCATGATCACTTTGATGATTACGCGAGCTATGAGGACTATTTCGCTGCAAAAGCCGAACTCTTCACGCCCGAACGAGCCTCTCGAGGTGTGGTAACCGTGGATGATGACTGGGGAGTCCGTCTTGCGGCGAATTCGAGAATTCCAGTGGCAACCTTGGCGACAATACCCGGTTCAGCAGGGTGGGAATCTGCCCACTGGCGGATGCAGGTCACCCAGGAAACGCCGCGGTCAACTCACTTCACTCTCACGGGACCGGACAATCGTGAGCTGAGCTCCTCGGTGCCCCTTCTGGGTCGTTTCATGGCCTCTAATGCAGCCCTCGCGATCGTGATGCTCGTGGAGTCAGGGTTTGATCTCGATCACATTGCTCACGCGCTCAGTGAAAACGCTGAAATTGACGTGGTGGTTCCTGGCCGAACTGAGATTATCTCGGGCGATACTGGCCCCGTTTTCTATCTCGATTACGGACACACTCCGGATGCATTCTCGAGTCTGTTAGAAGCCGTGAGGAACGTCACCGATGGCACAGTTGTGTTCTTGTTCGGAGCTGATGGTGACAGAGACACCACCAAGCGCCATGCCATGGGAATGATTGCTGCACAGGGCGCAGATGAGGTGGTCATTACCGACTATCACCCTCGGAGTGAAGACCCGGCCCTCATTCGCGCTGCACTCCTGGCTGGTGCGCAGGATGCCACGGCGGGAGCGCGGGTGCATGAGGTCGCAGATGTGCGCAGCGCCATTGCCACTGCCATCTCCTTAGCCGCTGACGGGGATGCCATCATTTATGCAGGCCCGGGTCATGAGACAGAGCGTGAAGTTGCGGGGGAGCACATTCCCTTCAACTTCCGCGAGGAAATACAGCACGCTTTGCGTGAGGCAGGCTACCCACCTCGAGGAGAGCGTTCAGCATGATCGCAATGACAGTGGCAGATATTGCTAGCACCATGCACGGCAGACTCATTCTGGCCGGTTCAGCAACCCCAGAAACGGTTGTATCAGGACTGACAGATACTGACTCTCGGTTGATCACCCCCGGAGATATTTTCGTAGCTAAGCCCGGTGAGGTCACCGATGGGCACCTGTTCATACCCGCAGCTTTAGGCAACGGTGCCGCACTCATCATTGTCAATCACGAGGTGGAATCAAGCGTTCCTCAGATTGTGGTTGAGGACACCGTTATTGCTATGGGGCTTCTTGCCACCGAGGTGGTCGCCCGCGTGCGCGCCGGAGGTCACCTCACAGTCGTGGGCATTACCGGCTCAAATGGGAAGACCACGACCAAGAATTTGGTTGCCGCGATGTGTGCGCAGGTGGGGCCTACGATTTATCCTCGTGATTCGTTCAACAACGAAGTGGGTGCACCCATCACCATGTTGAAGGTCACCGAAGAGACCAAGTATCTCGTCCTTGAACTCGGAGCCAGTGGCCGTGGTCATATCACCCGCCTCACCTCGATGGTTCAACCTGATATTGCCGTCGTTCTCATGGTGGGTCTTGCTCACGCGGGAGAATTTGGCGGAGTTGAGGTCACGATCGAATCAAAGCGTGAACTCGTGGAAGCTTTAGGTCCCACCGGCATCGCTATTTTGAATGCGGATGATCCCCGCGTGATGTCCATGGCTGCCTCCGCTCCGGGAGAAATTCTCACCTTCGGGTATGCCAGCGAGGCAACTGTTCGAATCAGTAATGTCACCTCGAGTATTCAGGGCACAACCTTTGACCTGCACGTTCCTGGAGGTCAGGCAGCGCACGTGAACTTTAGTGTTCTGGGGGAGCACCATGTCATGAATGCGGCAGCGGCGACAACTATTGCATTGACCCTGGGTTTTGACCTGGACCTCATTGTTTCTTCTTTGCAGTCCGTGACCCGTGCAGAACACTGGCGGATGGAGTTGATGGGGGGCAACGGGGTCACCATAATCAACGACGCGTATAACGCGAGCCCTGATTCGATGGCAGCTGCACTGAAGACACTGCGTCAAGTTGCAGGGCCCGATAATCGCACCATCGCCGTGCTGGGTGAAATGGCCGAACTAGGTCAGTATGCCGGGGAAGAGATGGATAACTTGGCGCTGCTCATTGTGCGCCTCGGAATAAACGAACTTGTTGTTGTGGGGGATGGTGCACGTCGTTTGCACATCTCGGCTATCAATGAGGGTTCATGGGATGGTGAGTCGAAGTTCTATTCCACCCCCGATGAGGCTTACGATTACCTATCGAACCTGCTTCGAGCAGGGGACATCGTTCTGGTGAAATCGTCTAACTCGGCGAATCTCCGGTTCTTAGGTGATCGACTAGGAGAGGCATACGCGTGAGTACCCTACTTCTCGCCGGCGCACTCTCGCTGATTTTCACCCTGCTGATGACCCCCGTGTTCATCAGGCTTTTCCGCCGGATCGGCTGGGGACAATTTATTAATGAAATTGGTCCAGATGCCCACCACGCTAAAAAGGGCACGCCCACGATGGGCGGAATCGTGGTGGTTGTGGGCGTCATCATTTCCTATTTCCTCGCCTCCTGGTTGACGGGCTCGACCATCGAATTGCCGGCCATTTTGGTGCTGTTCTTGATGACCGGGCTGGGTCTTGTGGGATTTATCGATGACTTCATCAAAACTCACAAGAAGCGCTCCCTCGGACTGACAGGGTGGCCAAAGATCTTGGGACAGGTCATCGTCGCTGTGATTTTTGGTCTGCTGGCGATTAATTTTCCCGATGAAAACGGGATCACTCCCGCATCGATGAGTATCTCGTTCATTCGAAATACCCACCTCTCCTTTGCTGCCCTGGGAGGTTGGCTGGCCATTGCTGCCTTCTTGGTGTGGATCATCCTGATCGTGACGAGCACATCCAATGCGGTGAATGTCACCGATGGTCTCGATGGCCTGGCGACCGGAGCCTCGATCTTCACGATCGGTTCTTTCGTCATTATGAACTTCTGGCAGCAGAATCAATCTTGTTTCAGCGGTCGACTCGACCCTCAAGTTGCCTACAAGTGTTATGACGTGCGCGACCCGTTGGATTTGGCCATCGTCGCTGCGGCCATCGTGGGAGGTTTGATTGGCTTCCTCTGGTGGAACACGTCTCCTGCTCAAATCTTCTTAGGTGACACCGGATCTATGGCATTGGGTGGTGCACTTGCTGCGCTGGCAATCCTCAGCCAGACCGAGCTCCTCCTGGTTATCCTCGCCGGTCTGTTCGTCATCGACACGGGTTCGGTGATTGTGCAACGCGCCTACTTCAAAGTCACCAAGGGCAAGCGTATTTTCCTCATGTCTCCTATTCACCACCACTTCGAGCTCAAGGGCTGGGCCGAGGTTACTGTGGTGGTTCGGTTCTGGATTATTTCGGCACTGTTTGTTGTGGCCGGTGTTGGAATGTTCTACCTCGAGTGGCTCACCCGCTAGCCTCGCTGCCTGATGACTTCTACGCGTGATCTCAGTACCCTGACAAGTTGGCATGCCGACTGGTCAGGCTTGCGCGTGGGCGTGTTAGGGCTTGGTGTGACGGGTTTCTCCGTCGCAGACACCCTTGCTGAACTCGGTGCCCAGGTCATGGTTGTTGCCGCCGGTGCAGATCAGTTGCGCATTCAGATGACCGAGGTTATCGGGGCGAGTTTTGTGCAAGAGCGTTCAGGTGAAAATATTCCACATGAACTCGTCGAGTTTGCCCCAGAACTCATCGTTGTCTCACCGGGTTATCACCCTGACCATGCCATTTTGATCTGGGCTGCCAATCGCCACATCCCCATCTGGGGAGATATCGAACTGGCATGGCGCGTCCGGGACAAAGTCTCGCCCGCGCAGTGGCTGATGGTCACGGGAACCAACGGTAAAACCACCACAGTTCAACTCGCGGCCGCCATGTTGGCTGAAGCGGGCTTCCGCGTTGCACCGTGCGGCAACATTGGCGTTCCCGTGTTGGATGCTGTGCGCGACCCGCAAGGTTTTGACGTTCTTGTCGTGGAACTTTCCAGCTACCAGCTGCATTGGATGCAGGGTGTTCACCCGTACTCGGCAGCTGTGCTCAATATTGCGGATGACCACCTCGACTGGCACGGTTCCTTTGAGGCTTATGTCGCTGCGAAAGCCAAAATCTTTGAGAACACCCAGGTGGCCTGTATCTATAACAAGGCAGACAAGGTCACCGAACGCATGGTTGAAAACGCAGAGGTGATGGAAGGCGCGAGGGCTATTGGCTTTGACCTGGGTGCACCCGGAAAAAGTGACTTCGGCGTGGTCGATGGAATTTTGTGTGACCGCGCATTCCTCGACGATCGACACAGTACTGCGCTCGAAATCACCACGGTGAAAGAACTCGAAGCACGTGGACTTGCTGCTCCCCACATCGTGGCTAACATCCTGGCCGCCAGTGCACTCGCGAGATCTTTCGGTGCGTCGACGGAAGCTATTTCTTCAGCACTGCAGAGCTTCCGTTTGGATGCGCACCGCAACGAGGTGGTGGCCCAGGTAGGGAACATCACCTGGATCGATGACTCTAAGGCCACCAACCCGCATGCGGCAGACGCCTCCCTCACCGCCAATCAATCCATTGTGTGGATTGTGGGCGGACTGCTCAAAGGTGTGAACATCGATGAGCTGGTTGCCAAGCATGCGCATCGTTTACGGGCTGCCATTGTTATTGGCCAGGACCGTGAACCCGTGCTGTCAGCATTCGAACGACACGCGCCCGGGGTCACGGCTCAGGAGGTTACAACGGAAGACACTAGTGATGTCATGGTTCATGCCGTGAACTTGGCCGCACAAGCAGCACACAGCGGTGACGTGGTGTTGTTGGCTCCAGCTGCGGCTTCGATGGACCAATTCACTGATTATGCCGAGCGAGGACGCCTCTTCGCCCAGGCCGTACAAGACTTAGTTGGAGGTGAGGCGGATGGCGAATCCGCCTCGCACATCTAACACCCGCAGACCAGCGGCTTCGCCGCGTTCTGCGCCCCGGGGTAATGCCCCTGCAGCGCCGCAGAAAACCCGACCTGGTGGTTTGGCCACCCGGTTCAATTTGGGCTCAGCGTTCCGTGCAGAGTCTCCCAACTTCTATCTGCTTGCTGGCGTGACATTGTTCACGGTGATCCTCGGGTTGATCATGGTCCTTTCCGCCTCTGCGGTGGACTCGTTCTTGCAAGACGGCGGATTCTTCGTGGGCTTCCTCAAGCAGGCAGGCTCCGCGATTGTCGCTATCCCGCTGATGTTGGGGATTAGCCGCTTGCCACTGGTGTTCTATCGCAAGTGGGCCACGATTGCGTTGTTCATTACGATCGGCTTGCAGCTGTTGGTGTTTACCCCTCTGGGTGTGGAATCAGGTGGTAACCGTAACTGGCTGTCGGTCGGAATCCAGTTCCAGCCCTCAGAGCTGATCAAGCTCACAATCGCTGTCTGGCTAGGCGTCCATCTCCCCGCTATTGTGCAGCGAGTAGGACCCTTTAGCTTCAAGATTTTCCTTGCAATCTTTCCTGTGTACCTTGCCGTCGGGTTGGTATTGCTCGGCGGTGACCTCGGTACCGTGATTATTCTTTTCGCCATCGTTTTAGGCTGTATTGCTTTTGCCGGTGTTGCTGCCCGTCTGATTGTTGTTCCTCTGATCCTCGGTGGCTTCGGCGTGATGGTGATGGCTCTGGTCAGTCCTAACCGCATGGCTCGAATCATGTCCTTCTTGAATGAAAAGTGCGTGGACTACACCAACGCATGTTGGCAGCCACTGCATGGTAAATGGGCATTGGCCAACGGGGGCATCTTCGGGGTGGGGCTTGGTCAGTCCAAAGCCAAGTGGTCGTGGCTTCCTGCCGCAGACAATGACTATATTTTTGCCATCATCGGCGAAGAGCTCGGGCTCATCGGCTGCATGGTCGTCATTATTCTGTTTGTGCTCATTGCCGTGGCATTTACCCGGATTATTCGTCAGGCTCAAGATCCCCTGGTTCGAATCGTCACCGGTGGAATCATGATTTGGATTGTCGGCCAAGCATTCGTCAATATCGGTGTTGTTGTCGGGGTATTGCCCGTGCTGGGTGTTCCCTTGCCGCTGCTGAGTTCAGGTGGATCGGCCTTGATTATGTCCTTGTTGGCTATCGGTGTGGTGCTGTCTTTCACGAAGGAAGAGCAACCTCTGAAGAAAGCCCCGAGTAGACGCCGATGACGAGCTATCTTCTCGCTGGAGGCGGCACGGCGGGTCATGTGAACCCGATGCTGGCTCTCGCTGACGAGATTAGGCGCCGCGAACCGGAAGCACAGATTGTCTGTGTGGGAACGGCCGAGGGACTCGAAGCAACCCTTGTCCCCGCACGAGGGTATGAACTGGTCACCATTCCCCGAATACCTTTCCCGCGACCTCGGAATTTTGTTACTGCGTCCATCCGGTTTGCCAAGGGGTGGCCACGGGCTGTGCACGCCGTCGAAGCCCTTATTGCAGAACGCTCGGTGAACGTTGTTATTGGGGTGGGCGGATTCGCCTCCGCACCGGCCTATGCGGCGGCGCGCAAGGCGAAGATCCCCTATGTCATTCACGAAGCCAATGCGAAGCCTGGTCTGGCGAATCGATGGGGCGCTCGTCATACTCCGTTTGTTGGAGTGACGTTTGCAGATACCCCGCTGCCTCATGCCACGACGGTGGGAACCCCGCTCCGTCTTGAAATTGAGAAGCTGGATATTTCAGCCACACAGAGCTCTGCTCGTGCTCACTTCGGACTTGATGTTCATCGCCCGGTGTTGGTGGTGACGAGTGGTTCACAGGGAGCACGTTCCATCAACACCACCATTGCGAACTCCGCCGCAGAGATAATCGCCGGGGGATACCAGATTCTCCACATTGTGGGGCAAAACAAACCCGCACAACTGCCGGAGATCCAAGGCTATGTGGCGCTGGACTACTGCGATCGCATGGATCTGGCCCTCGCCGCTGCATCTGCCGTCGTCTCACGAGCGGGATCTGCAACGGTGTCAGAACTCAGTGCACTCGGCGTTCCCGCTGTGTATGTGCCCTACCCGGTGGGCAACGGGGAGCAAAGGTTTAACGCTGCCGGTGTTGTTCGTGCCGGCGGTGGTGTGCTTGTCGAAGACAAGAGTTTTACTCCCGTGTGGGTCAACGAAACGCTGATTCCATTGCTGCGGGACGAAGCGGCACTCACACAGATGAGCACGGCAGCGCAGAGTGTGGGCATGCGGGATGGAACTGCCCGCATGATGAATCTCATCGATGCCGCCCTGTCATCGGCTTAGGCTCAGCTTTCTGCGTTATAACGGAAAGAAGTGTGTGGCACGCATGCGCACACTACAGAAGAGAGTTGCCCCGTGATTAAGCCAGACCCTAGCGTTATTGCCCCTGCAGATTTGGGCACCGTGCACATGGTGGGTATTGGCGGCTCGGGGATGAGTGGAATTGCCCGCCTGTTCTTGGCTAACGGAATTACTGTGACCGGCTCGGATGTTCGTGATTCATCGAATATCGATGCGCTCAGAGAGCTCGGTGTCACCGTCCACATCGGCCACGCTGCAGCCAATGTCGGTCAGGCGCAGACCATGGTGGTTACCGGAGCGCTGTGGCAAGACAATCCGGAATACCTACTGGCACGTGAACAAGGCCTCACAATTTTGCACCGCTCGCAGGCGCTGGAATGGCTTACGAGAGGAACACGGTTAGTCTCTGTCGCTGGAGCACACGGCAAGACCACCTCAACCGGCATGATCGTGCCTATGGTGAGGGTGATCTGTTCGTTGTGGAAGCAGATGAATCAGACGGTTCGTTCCTGCTGTATGACACAGCCGTGGCATTGATTACGAACGTAGATGCCGATCATCTGGACCATTACGGTTCGTTAGAAGCATTTGACCAGGCTTTTGTCGACTTTGCTTCGGCGGCACGTGAACTCGTTGTTATCTCCAGTGATGACCCCGGTGCTATTCGCGTGACGAGCAAGATTTCAGGACCTCAGGTGATGACCTTTGGTGAGGCCGCGTCTGCTGACGTGCGCCTGGCGCATATCGACACCACGACCGGCGGTGTCACGTTCACTCTGGAATATCGAGGAACGAAATACACCGCACAACTGAGTGTTCCGGGTCGCCACAATGCCATTAATGCTGCCGGCGCTTTTGCTACCCTGGTCGGTCTAGGTTTTGATCCCGCGTCCTCGCTGGCAGGAATTTCCGAGTTTGGGGGTACGCAGCGCCGCTTCGAACTTCACGGTATCCGACGCGACGTCAGCGTCTTTGACGACTACGCCCACCACCACACTGAAGTCAATGCTGTTCTCACCGCCGCGCGCACCGTTGTGGGGTCAGGACGCATCATTGCGGTGCATCAGCCCCACCTCTACAGTCGAACGCAACACTTCTGTGGGGAGTTTGCGCAAACTCTTGAAAACGATGCCGACCTCACCGTTGTGCTGGATGTGTATGGCGCACGGGAAGATCCCGTTCCCGGAGTGACCGGAGCACTTGTATCGGAGAAGTTCGTTGACCAGAGCAAGGTTGCTTTCATTGCTGACTGGCAAGCTGCCGCCGATCACATCGCGCAAATTGCACAACCAGGTGATTATGTGATCACTTTGGGCTGTGGTGATGTGTATCGCATCATTCCGCAAATACTCGGTTCGCTTGAGGCGAGTAACTAGCCACGCATGAAAAGACCTCAGGGCCCCACCGGAAGCGCTTCCGCGCTTCCTTCTCGTGCACCCCAGAGGTCGGAACAACCTGGAAGTACTCAAAAGTCCAACCGGGCTTCACGGCCAGAGAAGCCTACAAAACCTGCCAAGGCGGCAAAGCCACCTAAAGCTGCAAAACCTGCAAAGGCTGCAAAGCATGCTCAGCGCACGAAAGTAACTCAGGCTGAGAAGCCTCAGAAGGCCGCTGTGGCCGCGGCTGCAGAGCCTACAAGCCGTATACAGGGTGCCCGGCGACCTGTGCATCAACCTCCTCGACCCGTTCCTGTGGCTACCGTTCGCGAGGCAGCGTCAGAGAAAAAAACTCAAGAAAAAGATGCTCCTCGTTTGACCAAGGTTCAGCGTGATGCTGCAGAGGCCAAGCTCAAACTCAAAGAAGCAGTCAAGGCACGAAAAGCCTTCGAGCGGGATGAAGTCCGACGCTTTACTGCACACCTGCGGCGACGTCGCGTGATCTGGTTGTCCATCACGGGGTCGTTGGTCGCGGTGTTAATTTTTGTGGGAATTGGCGTATTTACTCCCATTCTTGCTTTGCAAACAATCACGGTCGAGGGCGCAGCTCGCGTCCCTGCGGATCAAATTGTCACCGCCTTGCAACCAGAAATCAATAAGCCTTTACCCATGGTCAATATGGATTCGGTGCGCAAAGCAGTGGAAGCACAACCCCTGGTGAAGAGTTACTCCACGGTGGCCTCGCCACC
>JBEGKV010000004.1:0-10024 GCA_041183925.1 Actinomycetota bacterium | reverse complement strand
AGGCGATCATCGTCGCCGAGCCAACTGAGGGCATCTTCTTCATGAGTACTCATGCGTGACGCGCGTGGCGCATCCTCTCTATAACTGGTGACTAGCGAGCAGCGGAACCCTCGGTGTAGTCCTTGTCCTGTGGACGCCATGCGAAGAGTTCACGCAGCTTGCGACCGGTTGCCTCGATGGGGTGCGCTGCACCCTTCTCGCGCAGTGCGAGGAACTCGGGAGCTCCTGCGTCCTGGTCGTTGATGAAGCGGGTTGCGAATGCACCGTTCTGGATGTCGTTGAGAACTTCCTTCATGTGCACCTTGACCGAAGGGTCAATCACGCGGGGACCGGAAACGTAGTCACCGAACTCTGCAGTGTCGGAAACCGACCAACGCTGCTTGGCGATGCCACCTTCCCACATGAGGTCAACAATGAGCTTGAGTTCGTGCAGAACCTCGAAGTATGCGATCTCGGGCTGGTAGCCAGCCTCAACGAGAGTCTCGAAGCCATACATGACGAGCTGCGACGCACCACCACAGAGAACAGCCTGCTCTCCGAAGAGGTCAGTTTCGGTCTCTTCGGTGAAGGTGGTCTTGATACCACCGGCACGCAAGCCGCCGATGGCCTTGGAGTACGACCAAGCAAGGTCCCACGCCGAACCAGTTGCGTCGTTTTCGACGGCAACGATCACGGGAACACCGCGACCTGCGAGGTATTCGCGGCGCACGGTGTGACCGGGGCCCTTGGGAGCAACGAGTGCAACGTCTACGTTCGAGGGTGCGGTGATGTATCCGTAACGGATGTTGAAACCGTGACCGAAGATGAGGGTCTTCCCTGCAGAGAGGTTAGGCGCAATGTCATCTGCGTAGAGGTGACGCTGGAACTGGTCGGGAGCGAGGATCACGATAACGTCACCCCATGCTGCTGCTTCAGCAGTGGTCATGACCTTCAGTCCTGCCTCTTCTGCCTTAGCAATCGACTTTGAGTTCGCCTTGAGGCCAACAACGACGTCAACGCCGGAGTCGTGCAGGTTCAGTGCGTGTGCGTGGCCTTGTGAGCCGTAACCGATGACAGCAACCTTCTTGCTCTTGATGAGTTCGAGGTCTGCATCCTTGTCGTAGTGAATTTCAGTCACTTTGGGTTTTCTCCTTGTTTGTAGGTGTGGAAAATCTGAAAAGGTTAGTTCTTGAAAACGCGCTCAGTAATGGACTTGCTACCGCGACCGATAGCGAGCACACCAGATTGAGCAATTTCCTTGATTCCGTAAGGTTCTAACACCTTGAGGAAGGCAGAAATCTTTGCCGAGTTACCGGTGACTTCAATCACCAGAGCATCGGTGGCCACATCCACTACGCGCGCGCGGAACAGACTGACAGCTTCGAGGACCTGGGAACGGGTGGAGTTATCCACGCGCACCTTAATGAGCATGTGCTCTCGCGAGACAGACTGTTCAGGGTCCAATTCCACGATCTTGATCACGTTGACAAGCTTGTTCAGCTGCTTCGTGATCTGCTCGAGGGGGAGGTTATCGACATCGACCACGACGGTGATGCGCGAGAGGCCTTCAATTTCGCTGTGACCTACCGCAAGAGATTCAATGTTGAATCCACGGCGGGCAAACAGACCTGCAACGCGGGTCAACAGACCAGGCTTGTCCTCAACAAGGAGGCTCAGAACGTGTGTGCTCATAGTGACACTCCCCTTATTCGTCCGTGTCCCAGGTGGGCGCGTGGTCTCTGGCGTATTGAACGTAGCTGTTGCTGACACCCTGCGGAACCATCGGCCACACCATGGCGTCTGCACTCACAACGAAGTCGATCACAACGGGACGATCGTTTGTTTCAAGAGCGAGCTTGATGGCTGCGTCAATCTCTTCTTCCTTGGTCACACGAATGCCGAGGGCGCCGTATGCGTCAGCAAGCTTGACGAAGTCGGGAACACGAACAGTGTCGTGGCCGGTGTTCAAGTCAGTGTTGGAGTAACGACCGTCATAGAACAAGGTCTGCCATTGGCGAACCATACCCAGGGAGGAGTTGTTGATAATCGCCACTTTGATGGGGATGTTGTTAATCGTGCAGGTGGCCAACTCTTGGTTGGTCATCTGGAAGCATCCATCGCCATCAATTGCCCAGACCACGCGGTCAGGCTCCCCCACCTTGGCACCCATTGCTGCCGGCACGGAGTACCCCATGGTTCCAGCGCCACCGGAGTTCAACCACGAGTTAGGGCGGTTGTATTTGATGAACTGAGCAGCCCACATCTGGTGCTGTCCCACACCAGAAGCGAAGATTGCATCCGGACCGGAAAGCTCACCAATACGGGTGATGATGTGCTGAGGAGCGAGAAGACCGTCCGTCGGTGCGGTGTAACCCAGAGGGTATTCCTTGCGCAACGAGTTCAGCGTCGACCACCATTCGGTGATGTCCAGGTCCTGTGCGGCCGGAGTTGCCTTGTAAGTGTCAATGAGGTCACTGATGACATCCTTGAGATCGCCCACGATAGGAACTTCTGCAGCGCGAATCTTGCCAATTTCAGCAGGGTCGATGTCTACGTGGATCACCTTGGCGTTGGGTGCAAACAGCGAAGCCTTACCGGTCACGCGGTCATCAAAACGTGCACCCAGCGTAATCAGCAGATCAGATTCCTGCAGTGCCAACACTGCAGGGACTGTTCCGTGCATGCCGGGCATGCCCAAGTGGTTCTCATGGCTGTCGGGGAATGCTCCACGCGCCATCAACGTTGTCACCACAGGTGCGCCGACGAGCTCGACGAGGTCAAGGAGTTCTTTGGATGCACCGGAACGAATGATTCCGCCACCGACGTAGAAGACTGGCTTCTTTGATTCCACGATGAGGTCAGCTGCGGCCTGGATTTGTTTGCCGTGTGCCTTAGTAACCGGACGGTAGCCAGGCAGATCGAGCATGGCAGGCCACACAAATGGTGCCACTGCTTGCTGAGCATCCTTGGTGATGTCCACGAGCACGGGACCTGGTCGGCCGGTGGAAGCGATGTGATACGCCGCCGCAAGAGTTGCGGGGATGTCCTCAGCTTTGGTGACCAAGAAGGAGTGCTTGGTGATCGGCATCGTGATGCCGACGATGTCTGCTTCCTGGAATGCGTCGGTGCCCATGAGGTGAGAGAACACCTGACCGGTGATAGCCAGCAAGGGGACCGAGTCCATATAGGCATCGGCAATAGCGGTTACCAGGTTGGTTGCACCCGGACCAGATGTTGCGATGCACACACCGGTCTTCCCGGTTGCCGAGGCATACCCTTGTGCAGCATGTCCAGCACCCTGTTCGTGGCGAACCAGAATGTGGCGCAGCTTCTTCGAATCCATGAGCGGGTCATAGACCGGAAGAATTGCACCACCAGGCAGACCGAACACGTCGGTCACCCCGAGAAGTTCGAGCGTACGAACGACTGCCTCGGCACCTGAGATGGCAGGCGCGTTGGAAGCCGCTGTGGGCGTCGGAGTGGAGAGTGATTCCGTAGACATCGTGAATCCCTTGAGTGGAAGGCGAAAAGTGAGGGGGCGTCGTTACCCGGTAATCGCACCCTCGGATGCGGAGTGCACCAGCTTGGCGTACTTTGCCAGTACACCGCGGGTGTAACGCGGAGGGAGCGGAGCCCAGCCGATTCGGCGGGCTGCGAGCTCTGATTCGTCGACGAGTAAGTCGAGCGTCCGAGCTGCGATATCGACCCGTATGAGATCACCATCGCGCACGAGGGCAACGGGTCCACCGTCAACAGCCTCGGGAGCTAAATGTCCGATACACAGTCCGGTTGTGCCGCCTGAGAATCGTCCGTCTGTTAATAGTAGGACATCTTTACCCAGGCCTGCACCCTTGATAGCTGCGGTAATCGCGAGCATCTCACGCATACCGGGTCCACCCTTGGGTCCTTCGTAGCGAATGACGACGATATCGCCCTTCTGGATAGTGCCTTCGGTCAGGGCATCCATGGCAGCACGTTCGCGCTCAAATACGCGAGCAGGGCCTTCAAAGACTTCGAGATCAAAGCCTGCAGTCTTCACCACAGCACCCTCGGGAGCAAGAGTTCCGTGGAGGATCGAAATACCACCGGTTGAGTGAATGGGGTTATCCAGTGTGCGGATAACTTCTCCATCCAATGGAAGCAAGTTCATCTCAGCAAGGTTCTCTGCCAAGGTCTTACCAGTCACCGTGAGAGCATCACCGTGCAGGAGACCTGCATCGAGCAGGGCCTTCATCACGACAGGAACACCCCCGACACGGTCAACGTCGTTCATCACGTATTGACCGAATGGCTTGAGGTCACCGATGTGAGGAACCTTGTCAGCAATGCGGTTGAAGTCTTCGAGAGTGAGGTCAACCTCTGCCTCACGAGCAATAGCCAGAAGGTGCAGCACGGCGTTGGTGGATCCACCGAATGCCATCACGACAGCAATGGCATTCTCAAATGCCTTCTTGGTCATGATGTCGCGGGCAGTGATGCCCTGACGGATCAGGTTGACGACTGCTTCACCGGAACGGTGGGCGTAGTAGTCACGGCGACGGTCAGCACTCGGTGGAGCAGCTGAACCGGGAAGGCTCATTCCAAGAGCTTCTGCCACAGAAGCCATCGTGTTTGCGGTGTACATACCGCCACATGCGCCTTCACCGGGGCAGATCGCGCGCTCAATACGATCGAGGTCTTCCTCGCTCATGGTGCCGGCCTTGCACGCACCGACAGCTTCGAAAGCGTCGATGATGGTGACGTTCTTTTCCGTCCCGTCCGAAAGGCGAACCCAGCCGGGAGCAATAGTTCCGGCATAGAGGAAGACAGAGGCAAGATCGAGACGAGCGGCAGCCATCAGCATGCCGGGAAGGGACTTATCGCAACCAGCCAGCAATACCGAACCGTCGAGGCGTTCTGCCTGCATGACGGTTTCCACAGAGTCAGCAATGACCTCGCGGGAAACCAGAGAGAAGTGCATACCTTCGTGGCCCATGGAAATACCGTCCGAAACAGATACCGTTCCGAACTGCAAGGGGTAGCCGCCACCGGAGTGGACACCTTCCTTGGATGCTTGAGCCAAGCGGTCCAAGCTGAGGTTGCAGGGGGTAATTTCGTTCCACGAACTGGCGACACCGATCTGGGGCTTATCCCAGTCTTCGTCTCCCATGCCGACGGCACGGAGCATTCCGCGCGAGGCGGCTTTCTCGATACCGTCTGTGACGTCGCGACTACGGGGTTTCATGTCGTTTTCAGGCATGAGGATAAGTCTACGCCGTTCAAACTCTCGGTGAACTCCCAGCGCGCGGAGGGAAAACACCCCCGCTTCGTTCAGGAAGCAGAACTAGGCTGGAACAAATGATTCAAGTTGGCATGAGCGCATCCTGCGTATATCCCCTGGCCTGTGAAGATGGCTTCCGTTTTGCGAGCATGGCTGGCTATGACGGTGTTGAAGTGATGGTGACTCGGGAGCCTGTGACGCAGAGCACCGAAGGCTTGCAGAAGCTCATGGATACCTACGAGTTGCCTATTCTCTCGATCCACGCCCCGGTATTGCTGCTAACCCACTTTGTCTGGGGCCGCGACCCCCAGATCAAGCTGGAAAAGTCAGCCGAACTTGCTGCCAGCGTGGGTGCCAGCACCGTTGTGGTGCACCCACCATTCCGCTGGCAATCCACTTATGCCGACAAATTCTTAGACATCGTGCGCCAGACCACAGCCAACACTGGCATCACCATTGCCGTGGAAAACATGTTCCCGTGGAAAGTTCGCAACTCCCAGATGCAGGCTTATGCTCCCGGACCGGACCCCCGCGAACTGGACTGTGACGCGATTACACTCGACTTCTCCCACGCAGCCCTGTCTGGTCATGACAGCCTCGAGCTTGCACTGGAATACGGCGATCGTTTGCGCCATGTCCACCTCACTGATGGATCACATGCAGATGACGGAAACCGGATCTTCGACGAACACCTTCTTCCCGGCTACGGCAAGCAGCCCGTGGCTGAAGTGCTTCAGCACCTTGCTGCACGGGAGTGGGACGGCCACGTCGTCGCCGAGGTAAACACGCGCAAGGCGAAGACAGAGGAAGATCGTCTCGCTCTCTTGGTGGAGACGCTCGACTTTGCGCGACTGCACTTGGGCCAGACAGCTCCAGTGGCTAGCTAGCTTCTGCTGATTTTCTCCAGCGAATACCTGCGGCGATAAAGCCATCGAGATCACCATCGAACACGTTCGAAGGATTGTTCACTTCAAACTCTGAACGCAGATCTTTCACCATTTGGTAGGGAGCGAGCACGTAGCTGCGCATCTGGTCTCCCCAACTCGCGGTGATGTTGCCGGCAAGTTCTTTCTTCTTCGCGTTTTCTTCCTCGCGCTGCACAAGCAACAGACGAGAGGTCAAAACACGCATTGCTGCGGCACGGTTTTGAATCTGGCTTTTTTCGTTTTGGCAGCTGACCACAAGCCCGGTCGGCAGGTGAGTAATGCGCACGGCGGAATCAGTCGTGTTCACAGACTGCCCCCCAGGTCCGCTGGATCGGAATACATCGACGCGAATGTCATTCTCAGGAATCTCGATGGCCGCGGATTCGGGCATCAACGGAACAACTTCAACCGCGGCAAAAGATGTTTGCCTTTTACCCGCTGAGTTGAAGGGGCTCATACGAACTAACCGGTGGGTTCCCGCCTCGACGGAGAGCGTTCCGAAAGCGTAGGGAGCATCCACTTCGAAGGTGGCGGACTTGATACCCGCTTCTTCTGCATAGCTCGTGTCCAGAACGTTCACTTTATAGTTGTGCTGTTCAGCCCAGCGTAAATACATGCGCAGCAGCATCTCAGCAAAGTCAGCCGCATCAACACCACCGGCCCCCGACCGAATCGTGATCACGGCAGGATACGAGTCATACTCCCCGTTGAGCAAAGTCTGAACTTCTAACTCGCCCAGCACGGCAGTGATGGATGTCAATTCCGCTTCGGCCTCGGTCGCCGATTCTTGGTCTCCTGCTTCATTCGCCATCTCGACCAGGACTTCGAGGTCATCGAGGCGAGATTGAATGCTTGAGATTTTGTTGAACTCAGCCTGACGGTGGCTTAATTCACTCGTGACTTTTTGAGCATTGGCAGTGTCATCCCAGAGATCTGGGGCTTCCGCTAAAACGCTCAGCCGGTCAATCTCTGCCTGCAGTCGGTCGACGTCCACAACCGCACGAATATCGGCGAAAGTAGAACGAAGGGCACGAATGTGCTCAGAGAGATCCAGGTCCAGCATGGTGATACCAGCCTACCGGCGCTGCCGGACGGCGTAGGCTCGTGCACGAGATGAGTACGCCAGCTGCCCCGTTCCAATTGCGCCACGCAGCACTGTCGATCTACCTTCCCACTCTGCTTTTTTCAGCAGGTGAGGCAGCTTTCATCCCGATCGTTCCGGTCATTGCTCAGAATGTGGGTGCCAGTCTGGCAACAGCAGGGCTTGTTGCCGGCATGCTCACGCTGGGCATCGTGATGGGTGATATTCCCAGTGGCTGGGTGATCTCTCGCATCGGCGAGCGCATGGCGATGCTGTGGTCAACCCTCATTGCACTGCTGGGATCAGGTCTTGCCTTGGCCGCCACAACTCCCCTGATGTTGGGTGCTGGAATCTTTCTCATCGGCTTGGCTACGAGTGCTTTTGCGTTAGCCCGTCACGCATTTCTGACCAGTTTCGTGCCGACACAATACAGAGCCCGCGCCCTGTCCACGCTCGGTGGCATGTTCCGGGCCGGCGCAGTACTCGGGCCTCTGCTGAGTTCTGTCGTGCTGACCCTCACCGGGAATCCTCTGGCCGCTTTTTGGTTGATGGCTTTCTTTACGCTCGCTGCCGGGGCAGTGATTCTGTTCATGACGGACCCTGAAAAGAGTTTCGGTGCAGTTCAGCTGGTCCACGACAACACGGGACGGGACATAACTCCGGGAGAGCTCGAGGTTGAAGAAGAAACCTATGGCCTCTTTGCCACGGTCAGCAGAAATTGGCGGGTGCTGTCACGACTTGGCGTAGCTTCCGCTCTGATCATGGCACTGCGGGCTGGCCGGTCAGTTATTTTCCCGCTGTGGGCTGTGAGTATCGGCATCACAGATGCCGACACTGCGTTGATCATCGGCTTGGCCACCGCTGTAGATTTCGCGTTGTTCTTCACCAGCGGTCAGATTATGGACCGCTGGGGCCGGATGGCCTCCATCATTCCTTCCATGGCAGTGATGTCGCTTGCGCTCCTGCTGTTATCGCTCACCCACGACCTCTCGGGCAACGTGATGTGGTTTATTGCGATGGCTTTCTTGTTTGCGCTGGGAAATGGCATCGGTGCAGGAATTGTGTTGACGCTTTCTTCCGACTTGGCAGATAAGAAGAATCCGGCACCGTTTCTTGGCGCATGGCGCTTTGTCACTGATTCTGGCGCCGCCATTGCCCCGTTAGGAATCGCTGCAGTCACGGCAGCACTGTCATTGTCCGCAGCAGCGGCACTGACTGGCGTTGCCGGGGTGGTGGGCATCGTCATGATGCTCGTGTTTGTGCCCCGGTATATTCCGAAGCACATTCACCAGCGTTAGAAGCTACTTACTGTCCCGTTGCAGACAGGGCACGTGAGAGGGCATCTGTCAGAGCAGCATCTGCTGTTCCAAATGCCGCCCAGTTCCCCGCTACACGGGCAGCTTCACGAGCGGTCAGAGCCTTTTGCGCATCTTGCAACGCAGCGTTCAAGGCAGCATTCGTCGAGGGGGTGGTTGTCCCGCCGCCGTCTGCTGCTGGATCTGGCTGCGGAGCAACTGCGCCGTCATTGCCTGGCTGATCCACTCCGGCGTTTCCACCAAAGAGAACGTCCAGAGCCTCCGGAAGAGTGTCTTCGAAGGCAATCTGGTCACCGAAGGCAACAAGAATCTTCTTCAGCAAGGGATAGCTGGTGTTTCCAGTGGACTGGACATAGACCGGCTGAACATAGAGCAGCCCGCCACCAACCGGCAGGGTGAGCAGGTTTCCCTTGAGGACGGTGGTGGAGCCCTGGGACAGCAAGTTCAGTTCCTTCGAGACATCCGGGTCGGCGTTGAAGTTGTTTTGCACCTGACCAGGACCTGGAACAGTGACAACCTTAGGCAGAGTGAGCAAGCGCAGCTTGCCATAGCCTTCGGACTTCTTGCCAGCTTCTGAACCGGCATCCGCATCTGCGACAAGGTAACCGGTCAACACGTTACGGCTGGAGGTTCCTGAAGCCTTCGGAATGAAGGTGGAATAAATCGAATAGGCCGGAGCATCTGCACCCGGAACCTTCATCGTGAGGTAGTAGGGCGACTGATACTTCGTTGCATCAGATGTGGCCGTGGGATCGTTGGGGGTCACCCAAGAGTCATCACCTGAATAGAACGAACCAGCATCGGTCACGTGGTACTGGCCCAGAATCGAACGCTGTGCTTTGAACAGATCCGTGGGGTACCGAACGTGACTCATCAGCTCGCCCGACATGGCACTGAGTGGCTTCAGATTTGAGGGGTAGATCTTCTGCCAGGTCTTCAGAACAGCGTCCTGCTCATCCCAGGCATACAGGGTGACTGACCCGTCATAGGCATCGACCGTGGCCTTGACCGAGTTACGAATGTAGTTGACGTTATCCATCACAAAAGCATTGGTGGACTGTGCTTGATCACTGATGACCGAGGACAGGCTTTCCATTTTGGAGTAGGGGTAGTTTGCGCTGGTGGTGTATCCATCAACGACCCAGACCACACGACCATCGACCACGGTGGGATAGGGGTCAGAATCCAAGGTCAAATAAGGCGCAACCTTTTGCACACGCTGGAGGGGGTTGCGGTCATAGATGATCTGTGAATCATTGGTGACAGCATCCGAGAGCAGGATCTCTTCGCTCTGGAACTTCAATGCATAAACCAAACGGTTGAACACGTTTTCTAGTTTCGGGCCGGCCTCACCTTGGAAAGTGTTGTAGACCTGCTCGTTTTCACTTCCCGATGCGGGGTAATCAAGTTCTACTGGCTTGGTGCTCGAGGTGCCGCCAATAATCGAATACAGCGGAGAGTT
>JBEGKV010000003.1:0-10985 GCA_041183925.1 Actinomycetota bacterium | reverse complement strand
GTCATGGCTACAGTTACATTTGATAACGCCACTCGCCTCTACCCCGGAACAAACAAACCGGCAGTAGATAACATCAACCTTCAGGTTGCTGACGGCGAATTTCTCGTACTTGTGGGACCTTCGGGTTGCGGCAAGTCAACCACCCTGCGCATGCTTGCAGGTTTGGAAGAGGTGAACTCTGGTCGCATTTTGATTGGCGACCGTGACGTCACTGATATTCCGCCCAAAGACCGCGACATCGCAATGGTCTTCCAGAACTATGCCCTTTACCCACACATGACGGTGGCAGAAAACATGGGCTTCGCTCTGAAAATTGCTGGCGTTGCAAAGGAAGAGCGTGCAGAACGAGTCCTCGAGGCTGCAAAGCTCCTCGATCTCGAACAGTACCTAGACCGGAAGCCCAAAGCACTTTCCGGTGGACAACGTCAACGTGTGGCCATGGGTCGCGCCATTGTGCGTAAACCGCAGGTATTCCTCATGGACGAACCCCTTTCTAACTTGGATGCCAAACTGCGGGTTCAGACCCGTACGCAAATCTCGTCATTGCAGCGTCGCCTGGGCGTCACGACCGTCTATGTCACCCACGATCAGATTGAAGCACTCACGATGGGTGACCGTATTGCAGTGCTCAAGGACGGCATTCTGCAGCAAGTGGGCACTCCCCGTGATCTCTATGAACGCCCCTCTAACACCTTTGTCGCAGGATTTATCGGTTCACCTGCCATGAATCTGTTGCCCACAGAGGTATCGGGCAAGGGAGTCAAGTTTGGCAACGCCGTCATTACCGTTGATCCCGAAGTGCTCAAGAAAGCAACCGGTGTCGTCACATTGGGAATCCGCCCAGAGGACCTCACCCTTTCTCCCGATCAAGGGCTCAAGGTAACTGTGGATGTAGTCGAAGAACTGGGTGCGGATGGTTATCTCTACGGACACACGGACATTAACGGAACAGAGGAGACCATCACCATTCGTGTTGACGGTCGCACACACCCCCTCCGTGGTGACGAGGTCTATGTCATGCCCGTAGAGAAGCACATTCACGTATTTGACACTGCGTCGGGTGAGCGTCTTTCGGACGCGATTGTTCTCTAAGGTTCAACCGCACATATTCATCACCAGAACTCTTGCCCGCGATCTGTGATGAGATCGCGGGCAAGACTCTTCATCGGCAAGGACACACATGAGCGGCTCATTAAACATCACCGCTTCGACAGTTGAGCCAGGACTACTTTCCCTCCCCTGGGATATCTCACTCGAGAATTGGCCTGAAGACACAATTACCGCACTCCCCAAAGGTATTTCTCGTCATATTGTGCGCTTTGCACAACTCGATGGATCCGTCATCGCCATTAAAGAAACCACTGATGAGATGGCGCAGGGTGAATACGCGATGCTTCGAAATCTTCAAAAAATCGACGTTCCCTGCGTGGAACCCGTCGCGGTAGTTCAAAACAGGACTGATGAAGAGGGGAATCCCCTGCCTTCCGCGTTAGTCACGAGGCACCTCAAGTTTTCAATGCCCTTTCGCGCCCTCTATTCGTCAACCTTGCGCCCAGAAACAACGCAACGCCTCGTTGATTCTCTGGCACTTCTTCTCGTTCGGCTTCACAACGCAGGATTCTTTTGGGGAGATGTCTCCCTGTCCAACACTCTCTTTCGCCGCGATGCTGGTTCCTTCGCCGCGTATCTTGTTGACGCGGAAACTGGCAGGCTCTACGAAAGCCTGACAACAGGGCAGCGACAACATGACCTAGACATTGCTCGGGTCAATATTGCCGGTGAACTCATGGACATTCAAGCCGGTGGAAAGCTAGACGACAGCATTGATCCGATAGCCACGAGTGACCGCATCATGGCCGCGTATGAGTCGCTGTGGCATGAACTCAATGACCCCGAGTTGGTGGCACAAAACGAGCTATGGAAAATTAACAAGCGAGTAAAAAGACTCAATGGGTTGGGATTCGACATTGAAGAGCTGTCCATCACAACAGACGAGACAGGCACCCAAGTCAAAATCCAACCCAAAGTAGTGGATGCGGGACACCATGCACGCAGACTCATCCGCCTCACGGGTTTAGACACTGAAGAGAATCAAGCACGTCGTTTACTGAACGACCTTGACTCTTACGCAGCAACAGTCAGTCTGCTTAACCTCGACGAAGAAGTCGTTGCACACCTGTGGTTGACACGTGTGTTTGAACCCGTGATTCGCAGTGTGCCAGAAAAACTTGATAGCAAACTAGAACCAGCAGAGGTTTTTCACCAGGTGCTTGAACACCGCTGGTTCATCTCCCAACAGCAGAACAGAGATGTCCCCCTCAACGAGGCCGTTCGTGACTACATTGAAAATATTCTTCAACACCGCAGAGATGAAGAGTTGGTGATCAATCCCCCAACGGGAACAATAACGACCAACATCAGCATCATCCGTGACGGAGACGACTTTGAGTATGGAGATGAAGCCATACTCCCCCGCGGGGCAGATGAACCTGAACGCGACTGGCGCGATCTCGTCTGAGGCTTAAAGAACCTTTTTCACCACGCTGGACTTGAGCTGCATCTGACCAAAGCCATCTACTTTGCAGTCAATGTCATGCCCATTAGAAGCGCCAGGAACGAGTCGAATATTACGTACCTTTGTTCCCACCTTGATGTCCTGAGGAAAACCCTTAACCTTGAGTCCTTTAACGACGGTGACAGTATCTCCATCGGCAAGCACATTCCCTACGGCATCTTTAATCACTGAAGGGTCATTGGCCTGATCTTCGTCTACATTCCATTCGTGTGCACACTCAGGGCACACCAGCAATGCACCCATCTCGTAGGTGTACTCCGATGAACACTGCGGGCAAGCGGGAAGGGTTTCTGACATTTTTCAATCCTTTGAACTTCGAAAACATATCACGCAGGGATGTTTGTTTCCGTCGCGAACCACCATGTTCAAAAGCTCAACAATGCAATGTTTTGTGGAACTACAACAATAAAATTGCCTGAGGAGGTTCAACACATGGACGTGTTCACCATCAACCTGTGGATATGCGCAGCAGTCTGCGTACTGACCTGGGTCATGTCAGTTATTACGAATGAACATTCGTGGGTCGACCGTATTTGGTCCATCATCCCCATTGTCTATATGTGGGTTTTCGCAGCAGGCGCCAATTTCGCAGACGCTCGACTGAATGTGCTTGCCGTATTGGTCACCCTCTGGGGCGCTCGTCTCACCTTCAACTTCGCCCGCAAGGGCGGGTATGCCAAGGGAGGCGAAGACTACCGCTGGGAAGTTCTTCGACAGAGTATGCCTCGTTGGCGCTATGAACTGTTTAACATTTTCTTCATTGTGATTTATCAAAATGCTCTGTTGTTGATGATCACCCTTCCGGCGTGGACCATCCTGCAGTCAGGCATTGCACCATTTGGCCCCGTTGATCTTCTGCTCACCATTGCATTTCTCGGGCTACTCCTCATGGAAACAGTTGCTGATCAGCAACAATGGAATTTCCACAAATGGAAGAACTCCGAACGAGCAGCCGGTCGCACACCCAACCCGGGATTTATCAGCACCGGATTGTTTGGAATTTCTCGCCACCCCAACTTTTTTTCGGAACAAGCTCAGTGGTGGGTTGTGTTCCTCTTTGGCGCCGCAGCAGCGGGAAGCCTCGCTCAATGGACTGTCGTGGGGGCTTTCCTTCTCACGATCTTGTTTATCGGCTCCACCAAGTTCACTGAGGATATTTCACTCAGTAAGTATCCTGACTACGCGCAGTACCAGCGCCGGGTAAGCATGCTGATTCCTTGGTTCCCGAAGCACGGGCTCGAGACTTCACCAGAAGTTGTCAGCTAGGAAACTCTTCGGCAAGAGAGGAACATATTGTTCCTCGTTATTGGTGGATCTGAGGGGACTCGAACCCCTGACCCCCTGCATGCCATGCAGGTGCGCTACCAGCTGCGCCACAGACCCGTAATCTCACTTTTCCAAGCGAGACAACTTGTTTAGATTACTACACCTCGGTGTGCTGAGCGAACTCGAGAGGGATAGCAGGGCAGTCCTTCCACAGTCGCTCAAGACCGTAATACATGCGCTCTTCCTCGTGGAAGACATGGACTACCAAGTCACCAAAGTCAAGAAGAATCCAGCGACCCTCGGAACGACCTTCACGACGAATAGTTTTTACGCCAGCTTCAATCATCTTGTCTTCAATTTCATTAGAAATTGCGATCACGTTGCGCTCGTTGCGTCCGGTCACCAGGAGGAAAATATCGACCAAAGGCAGCGGTTCAGAGATATCAAGGGCTACGAGATCGAAGCCACCTTTGTCGTCTGCAGCAGTTGCAGCAATCTGGAGCAGACGGTGAGCGTTTTCAGTAGCAGCCAATTAGAACATTCCTAAGAAATAACCGGCGATGAATAAAGCAACCACTCCGACAGCCAAACCGGCAGCTGTGATGGAGAGGATGAAGGGCAGTCGTTCGTTGAGACCACGTGGTGTGGTGACAACGGTGTTGGAGACGTTATAGGCACTGACGGCTGACGCGGCACTGACAGGAGACATCCCTTGAGTGGGAGCTACCTCTGCGTCATCCGCGATGATGTCGATGTCTGAAGTGTCAATGGAATCGAAGGGGGCACCTGTTTGAGACACAGCAGAAGGAATCAAGATGGAGCCCGTGATCACAATTTCACCAGTGGGGTTCACCGGCGCGATTGTTCCAGTCGTCTCTGGCAGCGAAGGAAGAATCAAGGCGTTACTGATGGCAGGTATCGAACCGGTTGTTGTAGGAACAGCAGACGCGAGATTGCCATATTCGATGTTGACTTCGCCCGCTTCAACAACGGCCTCAGCCGCTGCTACAGCCTCCGCGATAGCAATGGCAGCTGTTGCCTCAGAAATGGTTTGAGGCTCGAGCTCTTCCTCAAAATCATCATCCTCAGGCTCTTCTGAGTCGGATGAGAGTTCAGAAGAATCTAACTCTTCTGCAACTAACTCATCAGCTTCATCTGAGTCTGCTTCTGCTTCTGCTTCTGCTTCGAGTTCAGATTCTTCAGCAGCTTGTTGCTGTGCTGCGGCTTCGTCAGCTGCGCGTTGAGCTTCTTCGGCTTCCAGAGCGAGCTTGATCGCAGCTGCTTCTGCAGCAGCCTCCTGCTCGGCACGCATCTGTTCTTGGGCGGCGACCCGATCAGCTTCTTCTTGTTCGAGACGGACAGACTCTGCCTGCTCGGCAGCTTGTGCTGCGGCAAGAGCAGCAGCTGCCTTCGCAGTGGCTGCTGCCTCAGCTTTTTCTTGCTTAGCAAGTAGAGCTGCAGCTTTCTTTGCCTCACGGGAACTGCGGTAGTTATCTCTCCACGAAACCTTTGGGACAGCTTCCTCTTCGGAAGAAACGAGATTATCGAAATCTGTTGAAATCTCGCCTGTGTGCTCAGAGACAGCTGCCAGAGTTTCATCTACTGCAGAGAGTGCTGTGGAGTCCATTGCAGGAGAAACAGTGAGGGGCTCGATGGGGCCTGTTTCCCCAGATACCAATGCGGCAGAAACAGGGGGAACAACAGTTTCTTCGACGACAGCCTCGTCAGCTGCTGGCAGACTGGCGACAGGAGCGGGATCTTCACGCGTAGAGGTTGCTTCCCGTGCTGCGTCAGCTGCGGCTACTTGTGCCTGGGCTTTCGCTGCGGCTGCTTCTTCTTCAGAGATGACAGCTATTTGGCCAGTAGCAGCGATGTACTCAATTACTGCTGTATCAGGGTCGATGCCTTGAGCTTCCAGTTCTCGACGAGCTTTTCGAGAGAGGTCACCAAATTCGTTGAGTACGATTTCTGGCTTGTCACCGCTCACTGAGTTCTCCGATACAACTGGTGGTCAAAAATATAATCTGCGACACGTCCTGGGACGAGGCCTTCGAGGGCTTTACCTTCCTGAATACGTTCACGGCACAGCGTGGAAGAAATAGGAAGAGTCGTTATTTGTAGCAAGTTTACGCTGGGTGAAAGCTTTCCAGGAACCTGGACCGGCGTTCCTGCCCGAGAAACCACGACAAAGGTTGCAAGTCCAGCTAACTCATCGACATTTTTCCATGTTTCTATTCCATCAAATGCTTCATCACCCAGTATGAAAAACAAATCCGCTCCCGGATATTGTTGATGCACGTCGCGGAGAGTATCGACCGTATACGTAGGTCCTGCTCTGTCAATATCAACGGTGTTCAGAGCTAGATTTTCATGTCCCGCAATTGCCAGACGAACCATCTCAACACGGTGTTCAACACCTGTGGCCTGTGTTTTTTGCCAAGGATCACCGGCAGGAATAAACAATACTGACTCGAGATCGAGGTGCCGTAAAACCTCGAGAGCAACAGCTATATGCCCGTTTTGGGGCGGATCAAAGGTTCCGCCCAAGATACCGATTCGACGGCGTAGACCGGTCACGGTCGAGGGGAGTTTCGACTAGTGGTGTGCGCCGTGATCTTCAGCCGAGGAGAACTTCTGGCTGTGACGGTTTGCAACATTCTTGTAGCTGTAGGTAACCAGACCCAAGAAGGTGAAGAAACTGGCGGCAATGATGGCGAAAGCAACTGCTGGGATAACGAGTGGGTGCGTTACTTCGGTCTCGCTAGCAAGAATTAGTGCGTTCATCATTACTCCACAAAGGTTTGGTCTGTACTAAAGCAATTCTAGCCACGAATTTGTCCAGAACCACGGACCAACCACTTAGTAGAGGTAAGTTCTGGCAGTCCCATGGGTCCGCGCGCATGAAGCTTTTGTGTGGAGATTCCTACCTCTGCTCCAAAACCAAATTCACCACCGTCCGTGAAGCGTGTTGATGCATTCACCATGACCACCGCGGCATCAACTTCTGCAAGGAACTTCTCAGCGTGAGAAACATTGTTGGTGAGGATCGATTCAGTGTGTTTTGTTGAGTACGTGCGGATGTGTTCAATAGCTTCGTCGATGCTTGAGACGACACGAATCGACATTTCAAGAGCCATGTGCTCGGTGGCATAATCTTCTGCTGTCGCAACACCCACGCCAGGGTAGATCTCACGCGTCCGATCATCACCCTTGAGGGTCACACCAGACTTCTCTAGTCGACTGAGAATGGGAGGTAGTGCCGTGGCCGCCACGCTCTCGATAACCAGGAGTGTCTCAAGCGCATTGCACACACTGGGGCGTTGAACCTTTGAGTTATGAACGATGTCAACTGCTTGATCAAGATCCGCACTTTCGTCAATGAAAATGTGCACAACACCCGCACCTGTTTCGATAACGGGAACTTTAGACTCGGCAACAACTGCGTTAATCAGGTTGGCACTGCCACGAGGGATTAAGACGTCAACATAGCCCCGGGCAGTCATTAACTGCGTAGCGCCCTCTCGACCTAGATCATCAATACTCTGGATAGCTTCAGCGGAGATTCCAGCCTTCGTGAGAGCTGATTGCATGAGGGCAACCGTGACAGTGTTTGTATGTTCCGCGGCTGTCCCACCACGAAGTACAGACGCATTCCCACTCTTAATACACAGTGCTGCAATATCTACCGTCACATTGGGACGAGCTTCATAGATAGCGCCAATGACACCGAACGGGACACGAACCTCGGAGAGGTGAATACCGTTAGGCATATCGTTTCCGCGAACAACGACCCCAACGGGATCTGGAAGGCCAATAACCTCACGAACAGCCTGCGCAAGGGCAGTAAGGCGCTCGGGTGTGAACCGGAGGCGATCGAGAAGACCTACAGACATTCCTGAAGATTCTCCGGCTGCAATATCTTGAGAATTCGCCTCGAGTATTGCGGCATGGTTCGCGTCAAGGATGTCCGCTATAGCTGCCAGAGCGGTGTTCTTCTGGGCAGTAGTCAATGTTGCCAATTGACGAGAGGCACGTTGTGCAGCCTCAAGCTTGGAGACAAGTGCAGGACTGAGCGTGGATGCAACCATTCCACAATGTTACTTTGTTGCGTTAGTTTGATGCAGCGTCAAACCAGGTTCCCACCTGGTCACCGCGAAGTGCTTCTGAAACCAACGCGGCATGAGTAATCAACACGGCAGTTCCTGACTGAGCCGCGAGTTGAGCTGCTGCAGCTTTTGTACCTGCTCCCCCACTCCCCACACCAGCGGACCCAACAGAACCAAATACGACATGTTCCAGCAATTCGCCAGAGGCAACATGCTCGATTCGCACTGCGCCTTCTTCGTGGGGTGGCTTGGTGTAAATACCATCTACATCTGAGAGTAAAACAAGGACCTCTGCATGAACGAGTTGCGCCACGAGTGCAGCAAGATGATCGTTATCGCCAAAACGGATTTCCTGGGTGGCCACCGTATCGTTTTCATTCACGATCGGGAGTACTCGCAGTTCGAGAAGCTTCTCCATGGCCAAAGCAGCATTAGACCGTGTGGATTCATTCTCAAAGTCGCCCGAAGTGAGGAGAACTTGTCCAGCAACTATGTTCCAGTTGTCTAAGAGCTCTTGGTAACGGAAGATGAGTCTGCTCTGGCCGACCGCTGCTGCTGCCTGCAGAGTGGGCAGGTCGGTTGGACGACTCGTGAGATTGATGTATGGAAACCCAGTTGCCATCGCGCCTGAGGACACGAGCACTACTTCAGAACCTCGTCCATGTGCTTCTGCCAGGGCAGAAACAAGTGTTTCTATCTGATGTGCATTCTCGCCACTAATGGACGAGGAACCCACCTTCACGACAATCCTGCGTGCCGCAGGGATATCAGAACGACTTCTAATGCTCATCAGCGATCTCTTCATCCACCTGCCAGATACCAGCGTCGCGTTCACGAACAAGCTCTTCACGAGCTTCTTGCTTGGCATCCATCAGGGTGTAGTACTCATCTCGACGTTCTTTGTTTGTTCGACGATTGTTTTGGTTGAGGCGCTCATCTGTTCCGCGCGGACCAGTCATGAGCTCTGCGGCAGATGTCATAGTGGGCTCCCAGTCGAACACGAGACCATTTCCTTCACCAATGATGACGGTTGATCCTGCGACTGCACCCTTTTTGAACAGCATGTCTTCGACACCAGCTTTGTTCAATCGGTCTGCGAGATAGCCCACCGCTTCTTCGTTATTGAAGTCTGTCTGCTCAACCCATCGCTCAGGCTTTGCCCCGATGACACGGTAGATATTCCCAGCAGAGCCACCTTCCACACGAATAGTGAAGCCCTGATCATCTACGGCACGAGGACGCAACATGATGACGGGAACAACTTCGTTGGCTGCAGCCTCTTTTCGACCAGCTTCGACAAGTTCGGCAAGTGCAAACGAAAGCTGACGCAAACCCTCGTGGGATACAGCAGAGATTTCAAAAACCCTATAGCCACGTTCTTCAAGGAACGGGCGAACCATATCTGCCATGTCTTTGGCATCAGGAACATCTACCTTGTTGAGAGCAATGAGCTGTGGGCGCTCCAACAGGGGAACTTGATCTCCGGGAACAGGGTAGGCAGCAAGCTCGCCCAAGATCACATCTAAATCAGCTAAGGGGTCACGACCGGGATCCATGGTGGCGCAATCAATGACATGGAGCAGGGCTGTACAGCGCTCAACGTGGCGGAGGAACTCAAGACCGAGCCCCTTACCTTCTGAAGCGCCCTCGATCAGCCCAGGTACGTCAGCGATGGTGTAGCGAATATCGCCGGCCTGAACCACACCCAAGTTGGGGTGCAGAGTTGTGAAGGGATAGTCAGCAATCTTGGGTCGTGCTGCAGAGAGGGCAGCAACCAAAGAAGATTTACCCGCAGAAGGGTATCCCACCAGGGCAACATCAGCGAGTGTCTTGAGTTCCAGGACAACATCGCCTTCAAAACCTTTAGTACCCAACAAAGCAAAGCCCGGGGCTTTTCGTTTGGTTGAAGACAGCGCTGAATTACCCAAACCACCTTGCCCTGCAGGAGCAATCACGACACGCATTCCTGGCAGGTTCATATCGGTAATGACGGTGCCGTCAGGATCTTTAACTACTGTCCCCACGGGAACAGAGAGAACCAGCTCTTCACCCTTAAATCCTTGACGGTGATCACCCATTCCTGGACCACCGTGTGGGGAATTGATGTGGGGTGAACGGTGAAAACTGAGGAGCGTCGTAACCTGGGGGTCCGAAAAGAGAACGATGTCTCCACCATCTCCACCGTTGCCGCCATCAGGGCCGGCAAGAGGCTTGAATTTCTCTCGCTTGACCGACACACAACCATTACCACCGTGACCGGCTTTGAGGTGCAGAGTTACTTTGTCAACAAATGTTGCCATGACTGCAAACCTTTCTGCCGATGCTCAGGCGTTTGTATTACTCGAGTAAAAAGAAAAGGCGAGCTAAAAGCTCGCCCTTCCTCTAAAGCTGTATGTGCTGTGGTTAGACAGTCACAATGTTGACGACCTTGCGGCCACCCTTGTTTCCGAACTCAACAGCTCCAGCTGCGAGGGCGAAGAGAGTGTCATCGCCGCCACGGCCAACGTTGACGCCGGGGTGGAAGTGAGTTCCACGCTGACGAACAATGATTTCACCAGCAAGAACCTTCTGACCACCAAAGCGCTTCACGCCGAGGCGCTGTGCGTTAGAGTCACGACCGTTGCGAGTGGAGCTCGCACCCTTTTTATGTGCCATCTTGAGTCTCTCCTAGGCCTTACTTGATGCCGGTGATCTGAACGCGAGTGAGCTCCTGACGGTGGCCCTGACGCTTCTTGTAACCGGTCTTGTTCTTGTACTTCTGGATGATGATCTTGGGGCCGCGGAGGTCATTGAGTACCGTTGCGGTGACCTTGACCTTCGCGAGAGATGCCTGGTCAGCGGTGATCTTGTCACCGTCAACGAGGAGAACTGCGGGGAGCTCGATGGAGCCAGACTTGTCAGCCTTCACACGGTCCATTGTGACAATGGTGCCGACTTCAACCTTTTCCTGGCGACCGCCGGAGCGCACTACTGCGTAAACCACTTTGCTACCTAATTTCTTAAAGCTAATGAATTGTTTCTGCGTTGTATTCCTGGGC
>JBEGKV010000002.1:0-21247 GCA_041183925.1 Actinomycetota bacterium | reverse complement strand
TGTGCGGAAACGCTTGAACGGGAGCACCGCTTCCTTGACGGCAATAGGGGCATCCATAGGCACCACTGAACCATCCTGTACCGGAAGGAGACCTTCAGCTATGAGATCTCGTATGCTCTCCCCCACCATGACTCGGCTTGCTGCCTTGGCCAGAGGAATACCCAAGGCCTTAGAGACGAAGGGCACCGTTCGTGAGGCGCGAGGGTTAGCCTCGAGGACGTAGAGAACACCAGCGCCGATTGCAAACTGAACGTTAAGGAGACCCTTGACACCGATTCCCTGCGCAATGGCAAGTGTGGCATCTCGGACCCGGTCCACATCCTTCTTGCCCAAAGAAATTGGCGGCAATGTACATGCAGAGTCACCCGAGTGCACACCAGCTTCTTCAATGTGTTCCATCACACCACCGACATAGAGTTGCTCTCCGTCATAGAGGGCGTCAACGTCAATTTCGATGGCATCGTCAAGGAAGCGATCCACGAGTAGTGGTGAATCTGGACCTACTATGGCCTGTCCTTCTATGCGAACAAAGTAGTCACGCAAAGTTGCCGTGTCGAACACAATCTCCATGCCACGACCACCGAGTACATACGATGGACGGACAAGAACCGGATATCCAATTTCTTCAGCAACCTTGACAGCGGTATCAACGTCTGTCGCAGTGCCATTGCGCGGTGCGAGTAAGTTTGCTGCGTCAAGAATTCTGCTGAATTCACCACGCTCTTCTGCAAGGTCAATAGCTTCAGGTGTTGTTCCAAGAATGGGCACCCCCGCAGCCTTGAGGCCCTTGGCTAAACCGAGTGCGGTCTGACCACCCAGCTGAACAACAACTCCCACCAGTTCACCTGAAGCGCTTTCCGCATGGATAACCTCGAGGACGTCTTCGAGGGTGAGTGGCTCGAAGTAGAGTCGATCACTCGTGTCATAGTCGGTCGACACGGTTTCAGGGTTGCAGTTGATCATGATGGTTTCATACCCCGCATCTGAAAGTGCAAACGATGCATGAACACAGGAGTAATCGAACTCCACACCTTGACCTATTCGGTTGGGTCCGGAACCCAGGATGACAACCTTCTTGCGATCACTAGGCATCACCTCAGTCTCAAGGTCATAACTCGAGTAGTGATATGGAGTCAACGCAGGGAATTCGCCGGCACACGTATCTACGGTTTTGAATACGGGACGAATGTTCTGAGAGTGACGGAGATCACGCACTTCCTGCTCGCTGAGACTACGAAGTTCTGCAATCTGCGCATCAGAGAAGCCAAAATCCTTGGCATAGCGGATAACAGCAGCGTCGAGAGTTGCAGCTGCTTGAACTTCCGAGGCAACCTCATTGATCAGAATGATCTGATCAATGAACCAGGGGTCAATCTTGGTGGCGTCAAAAACTTGCGCGTTTGTTGCTCCCTTGCGCAATGCCTGTTGTACGGTCACGATTCGACCATCAGTAGGAACCTGAGAAATTGTGAGCAATTCTTCGAGTGAACGAGGTTCCTCTCCCCAATGGAAGCTGCTGCCTCGCTTCTCGAGAGAACGAAGTGCCTTCTGCAACGCAGTGGCGTAGTTACGACCGATTGCCATAGCCTCACCCACAGATTTCATAGTGGTGGTCAGCGTGGCATCGGCAGCTGGGAACTTCTCGAACGCGAAACGGGGAACCTTCACGACGACATAGTCGAGCGTGGGCTCAAACGAAGCTGGAGTCACCTTGGTGATGTCATTAGGAATTTCGTCAAGACGGTATCCGATAGCAAGCTTGGCGGCAATCTTGGCAATGGGGAATCCAGTTGCCTTCGAGGCCAAAGCGGAGGAGCGAGATACGCGAGGGTTCATCTCAATAACAATGACGCGTCCATCGACAGGGTCGATAGCAAACTGAATGTTGCACCCACCCGTGTCCACTCCAACCAGGCGGATAATCTCGATTCCGATATCGCGTAGGTTCTGGTATTCACGGTCAGTGAGGGTGAGTGCAGGAGCAACGGTGATCGAGTCGCCCGTATGCACACCCACAGGGTCAACGTTTTCAATGGAACACACCACAACTGTGTTATCTGCGGTGTCACGCATGAGCTCGAGCTCATATTCCTTCCAGCCCAAGATGCTCTCTTCGAGAAGAACTTCGCTGGTAGGGCTGGAATGAATACCGTCACCGGCAATGCGAAGGAGATCTTCTTCGTTGTAGGCAAAGCCGGAACCCAGTCCACCCATGGTGAACGATGGACGGACAACAAGTGGGTAGCCCAACTCTTGAGCCGCCACGAGACATTCTTCGAGAGTGTGCGCGATGAAGGATTTCGCCACATCTGCACCAGAGGCAAGAACCAAATCTTTGAAGATTTGGCGGTCTTCACCCTTACGAATTGCTTCAACCTTGGCCCCGATGAGCTCAACACCGTGACGCTCAAGAGCACCATTCTCGTGCAGTGCAATTGCGGCGTTCAGTGCCGTCTGTCCACCCAAAGTGGGCAAAATAGCGTCTGGTTTTTCCTTAATGATGATTGCTTCAATGACTTCAGGAGTGATCGGCTCCACGTAGGTTGCATCAGCAAAGTCTGGGTCGGTCATGATGGTGGCCGGGTTAGAGTTCACCAGAATGACGCGAATGCCTTCTTCACGAAGCACACGGCAGGCCTGGGTTCCGGAGTAGTCAAACTCACAGGCTTGACCAATCACGATAGGGCCGGAGCCAATGACAAGGACGGACTTGATGTCTGGACGACGTGGCATTAGTTCGATGCTCCCGAGGTAGTAGCGGATGCGAGGACCATGTCGCGGAAACGGTCAAAGAGATAGTTGCTATCGTGCGGTCCCGATGCAGCTTCAGGGTGGTACTGAACGGAGAAGGCATTAAGGTCGAGGCAGCGCAGGCCTTCCACAACCTGATCATTGAGGCTGTAATGACTCACTTCGACTCGGCCGAAACCAGCAGGCGACTCGAGTACTCCGTCGATAGGTGCGTCAACGGCGAAACCATGGTTCTGGCTTGTGATTTCAACACGTCCAGTGGCCTTATCCAAAACAGGTTGGTTAATTCCTCGGTGACCAAAGGGGAGCTTGTAGGTTGAGAACCCCAGAGCGCGCCCTAAGAGTTGGTTACCAAAACAGATGCCGAAGAAGGGAATGCCTTCTTTGAGCACAGTGCGCAGAAGTTCAACATGCTTGTCGCTTGCAGATGGGTCTCCCGGGCCATTCGAAAAGAACAACGCTGAAGGCTTCATGGCCAGAATTTCTTCTGCTGTGATGGTCTGGGGAAGGACGTACGCGTCAAAGCCGCGTTCGGCGATGTAATTGACGGTGGAGGTTTTGACACCCAGGTCAAGGATGGCAACTGAGCCAACCTTCTCCCCTACTGCAGGAACGACATATTCTTTATCGGTAGAGACCTGAGCAGAGAGGTTTTGACCAGCCATCTGGTCTGCGCTGAGTACTTGTTGCAGTTGCTGCTGTGCATCGAGTTCAGCAGCTGCACCGGAAAAAATACCGGCGCGCATGGCACCCTTGGAGCGAATGTGACGCGTCACAGCACGGGTGTCAATGCCTTGGATACCGACAATTCCTTCGTGGTCGAGGTCGTTATCTAAACTCCGCTCGGCACGGAAATTAGAGACAACACGTGAGGCATCACGTACAACATATCCAGCCACCCAGATGCGACGTGATTCCATATCAGCATCATTCATACCCGTGTTCCCAATGTGGGGAGCAGTCATCAAAACGATCTGACCGGCATAGGAAGGATCCGTCAGAGTTTCTTGATATCCAGACATGCCGGTAGCAAAAACAATCTCGCCAAAGGCGGTTCCTTCTGCGCCGTATGCACGGCCTTCATAACGGGAACCGTCTTCAAGGACGAGTACGGCATTGGGGGTCGTGAGACTCACGCGGAAACCTCTTTCGATGTTGCGTTCGGGAAGGTGGTGGCCAGAGCGTTTTCACACGCCAGACGAATTTCTGGCGAAGAAATGCGGAAAAATGAGGTGAATTCGAGGGGTGCACCGAGGGAACTATCAAAGGCCGTCCACGACACAGCGGTCAGTCCATCCTTTTCAACCACTCGGTCAATCGTGACCTGGGTTCGATGAACTTGAATTATCTGATCAGCAGGGATGAACGTTTCTTTTTCACCACGTGGTGCGATGGTCAGGCCATCAACACTGACCAAGAGGTGAGCATCCGCACGGAAACCTAGTCCAGGGAGGGCAATGCGCTGGAGTGGATCAGTTGCCAAGGTTGTAGAAACATACAGAACAGAAAACTCGCGAGGGGCTTCGCTGTGTGCTGTGACAGTCGCGCCAGGAAGAAGCACTGAAAAACGTGCATCCCGTGCTACACGCTTACGCCATGACAAGATCATGCCGGTAATGGCCAAGCCGATAAGAACAGCTACGACGACAATGACGAGGACTTTATCCACGCAGCACCTCCAGAGCGCGTACAGCAACTTCTTCAGCGTGAATCAGGCTACGGTTTTCAGCTGTGAGATAGCCCTGGTGAATCGTGGCTACAACCTGACCAGAAAGGTCAATGCCAAAGTAGGGCGAGTTGTGAGAAAGACTTGCCAAATCTTGCACACCGAATGTCCGTTGCGCTGAAGGATCCACCAGGACAAGCTCAGCTTGAATGCCCGGAGCAATCTTGTGGCCGTGGGATGAAAGTCCACCAATGCGAGCTGGCGTTTCTGACAAAACGCGAGCAACATCTGACCAGCCCAACAGCCCCGTGTCAACCATCGTTGTCTGCACAACGGCAAGGGCAGATTCCAGTCCGACCATTCCGAAAGCTGCAGCGCCCCATTCGCATTCTTTTGATTCGACGGGGTGAGGTGCATGGTCTGTGGCCACAATGTCAATAGTTCCATCAGCAAGAGCTTCGCGCAGCGCCATCACATCTTCTGATCGACGCAAAGGAGGATTTACTTTGAACCTTGCATCATAACTTTCTGCACGTTCATCGGTCAGGAGCAAGTGGTGCGGTGTGACCTCAGCAGTGACGTTGATTCCCCGCTTTTTAGCCCATCGAATGACATCGACAGATCCAGCAGTGGAGAGGTGACAAATGTGCAGTCTCGATCCAACGTGTTCGGCAAGAAGAACATCTCGAGCAATGATGGACTCTTCCGCCACAGCTGGCCAGCCAGCCAAGCCCAAACGAGCAGAAACTTCCCCTTCGTTCATCTGAGCGTCGATCGTCAGACGAGGCTCTTGTGCATGCTGTGCAATGACACCACCGAAGGTTTTCACATATTCCAAGGCTCGTCGCATGATGAGCGGATCGGAGACACATTTGCCATCATCAGAAAATACGCGGACCTGAGCGCGGGAATGAGCCATAGCTCCCAGCTCAGCGAGCTGCTTCCCTTCGAGCCCTTGGGTGACGGCACCTATCGGACGCACGGTCGCATACCCAGCTTCATCACCCAGGCGAAGGACCTGCTCGACGACTCCCGCGGTATCAGCGACCGGCTGAGTGTTTGCCATAGCAAAAACCGAAGTAAATCCACCGAGGGCTGCAGCCTGAGTACCTGTGAGAACAGTTTCGGACTGTTCAAATCCTGGTTCACGAAGGTGTGTGTGGAGATCCACAAGACCAGGCAAGGCGATCAAACCACGTGCATCAATGGTGTGAGCCCCTGCAGAGGAAAGTCCAGTACCGACTTCTCTGATCTGGGTCCCTTCAATGAGGATGTCTGCCTGAACTCCATCGGGCAGTGTTGCTCCCTGAACCAGCAGTGTGGGATTAGTCATGTGATACCTCGCGTTCACCGGTGAGAACCATGTAGAGAGCTGCCATGCGCACAGAGACACCGTTGGCGACCTGCTCGAGAACAGTGGATTGGGGAGAATCAGCTGCGAGAGAGGAAATCTCCAGTCCGCGGTTCATCGGCCCGGGGTGCATGACCATAGTCTGCGCGGGCAGTGAGAGGAAACGCTCAGCAGTCAGTCCCCACAGGTTCGAGTATTCACGCTCATTCGGGAAGAAGGCGTCTTTCATGCGTTCTTGCTGAATGCGCAACATCATGACGACGTCGGGTGCGGTAGAAGCAAGAGCCTCATCGAGGTCGTAGCTGACAGTAACGGGCCAGGAATCAACTGCTGAGGGAAGCAGAGTGGGAGAAGAAACTAGTTGCACACGTGCTCCCAAGGTGCGAAGAAGCCAGACATTCGAGCGAGCGACGCGAGAGTGAAGAATATCTCCCACAATGGTGACTGATACTCCATCCAGGCCTTTTCCGCGAGAACCAGCACCGTGAAGTCGGCGACGCATGGTGAATGCGTCCAGAAGCGCTTGAGTGGGATGTTCATGCGTTCCGTCACCGGCATTGATAACGGGTGCATCAATCCAGCCACTATGGGCTAAAACTTGAGGTGCCCCCGAGGCCCCATGGCGTATCACAACAGCGTCAACACCCATAGCGGCCAGGGTTTGAGTGGTGTCTTTGAGACTCTCGCCCTTAGACACACTGGAACCTTTAGCAGCAAAGTTGATCACATCTGCGGAAAGGCGCTTCTCTGCTGCTTCAAAAGAGATGCGGGTGCGAGTGGAGTCTTCAAAAAAGAGATTGACAACCGTCTTGCCTCGAAGAGCGGGGAGCTTCTTTACTTCGCGTTCGTTGACGGCAGCCATATCCTCGGCAATATCCAGAAGTTGAATTGCTTCGTCACGACTGAGGTCACGAGTACTCAGTAGGTGCTTCATGCAGACACCGCCTCATCGATTTCGACGCCGTCGACACCATCATGTTCGGTCAGGAGCACATTGATACGCTCGCCATGTGCTGAGGGGAGATTCTTCCCGACAAAATCTGCACGTATAGGAAGCTCACGGTGGCCCCTGTCAGCCAAAACTGCGAGACGGACAGCCTGAGGACGACCCAGATCAGTGAGTGCATCCAATGCAGCTCGCACGGTGCGGCCGCTATAGAGAACATCATCAACGAGGACGACGGTCATGTCGTCAATGGAAACGGGAACCTCAGTCGGGGCAGAAGCACGAGTGGGGTGTTGATAGAGATCATCGCGATACATCGTGACATCCAGTGAACCAACGGGAACATGTGATCCAGGAACGATGGATTCAAGAATCACAGCGAGGCGATGAGCGAGAGTGACGCCGCGAGTGGGAATGCCCAATAGAACGAGGGACTGAGCGCCACGGTTAGATTCAAGGATTTCGTGCGCAATCCGCGTGAGTGCGCGGTGCATGTCAGTCGCCTGCATAATTGCTCGTGCAGTCATTCTGACCTCCTTCCCCGCCTCTCTGGACGGAAATTAAAGGATGTCGGTGTTATGAAAAGTGTATCAGTTTGCGGTGGAAGCGATAGTAGCGAGTAGTCCATTGACAAATCCAGCAGATTCATCTGTAGAAAGGGTCTTTGCAGCTTCCACAGCCTCGTCGACAGCAACAGGCCCAGGAACTTCTGGGTTGTACAGGATTTCCCAGACAGCAATGCGCACGATGGCACGGTCTACAGCAGGCATGCGTTCCAGTGACCAGCCACGCGCATACGTTTCGATAGTTTCATCGATTTCCACACTGTGGTCGATCACACCATCCAAGATCTCACGTGCATACATCCAGGAGGCTGAACGTTCAGGTTCGCTCGCGGCACGTGCTGCTTCTGCTTCCAGGGCTTCCGCAATAGGAATAGCCCTCACATCAGCAGAGAAGAGCACATCAAGAGCGCGCTTACGCGCTTTAGTTCGTGCGCTCATGAATTAGTCGTTTACTCGACCCTGGTAAGAACCATCACGAGTGTCGACTTTGACCTTAGTTCCCATTTCCAGGAACAGGGGAACTTGGATTTCGTAGCCGGTTTCCACCGTTGCAGGCTTGTTACCACCGGTTGCACGGTCTCCCTGCAAACCTGGTTCGGTGTACGTGATTTCGAGCACAACGGTTGCGGGAAGTTCTACATACAGTGGGGACTCTTCGTGAAGAGCAATCTGAACATCTTGGTTTTCCAACATGAAGTTTTTGGCGTCTCCAACGACAGCTGCAGAAACAGAAAGCTGTTCGTAGTTTCCCTTATCCATGAAGACATACTCGTTGCCATCGTTGTAGAGGTATTGGAAATCACGGCGGTCAACATTAGTGATGTCAATCTTGGTGCCTGCGTTATAGGTTTTGTCAACAACCTTGCCGGTCATCAGATTCTTCATCTTGGTGCGGACAAAGGCACCACCCTTGCCTGGCTTGACGTGCTGGAATTCGATAATGGTCCAGAGACCACCATCAATGTTGAGAACGATGCCGTTCTTGATATCAGCAGTAGATGCCATGAGGTTTCCTTTACAGGCTAAAGAGGAGGGCAACAGGCCCAAGGGATAATTCTACGGTCTAAATGTCCGTGGAAAGTTCAGTTCTATCGAGTGAGCTGAGCAAGTGCCAGCCGGTAAGAGTCAAACCCGAAACCCGCAATGACTCCCGTTGCGACAGCTGAAATCACGCTGTTGTGACGGAATTCTTCCCTCGCATGGGGGTTTGAAATATGAACTTCAATCAGTGGCAGCCCAGCTTTGGTGACCATGGCGGCCGCATCCCGCAATGCATAGGAATAGTGCGTGAATGCTGCCGGATTCAAAATGACAGGAGTCGCAGAATCAACTGCTTCGAAAAGCCACGACATCAGTTCTGGTTCAGAATCAGTTTGTCGAAGATCAATGCTTACCTCAGGCGCATCTGCCTCCAGCAGAGTCCTCAGTGCATTCAAGTCCTGATTTCCGTAAACATCTGGTTCACGAGAACCAAGACGACCGAGATTAGGGCCGTTGAGCACAAGAATTCGAGACATGCTTCAAGCCTAACGGGAAGTTAGTCGCAGATCTCTTGGTAAGCAGTGAACAGGATTGACGTGTCTGGCACGTTCAAGATGGCTGTCTTACCCTCAGCCGTCAATACAACGAAACGCAACATAGATCCTCGGGCCTTTTTGTCGCGCTTCATGGTTCCCAATAAGTGTTCCCAGGCCTCTGCTTTGTAAGTAATGGGAAGGGTCAGCGAAGTAAGAATACGACGGTGCCGATCCACAACCTCATCAGGAAGGTTCTGAGTCATTCGCGACAGTTCCGCAGCAAAGACCATTCCGATTGAAATGGCAGCTCCATGACGCCAGGTATACCGCTCTGCATGCTCAATTGCATGCCCGAGAGTGTGACCGTAGTTGAGAATTTCGCGCTCGCCATTTTCTTTAAAGTCTTCTGAAACCACTCGGGCTTTCAAACCAACTGAAAGTTCAATCAGGCGCTTGAACTCACCCGATGTGGGGTCCGTCGCCACATCGACGTTTGCCTCAATGATGTCGAGAATTTCAGGAACGGCGATAAATCCGCACTTCACAATTTCTGCGAAACCAGCAAGAAGTTCATTCCGTGGCAGGTTCTCTAACACGTCGAGATCACACAAGACAGCATGAGGAGCATAGAAAGAGCCCACTAGGTTCTTTCCTTCAGCTGTGTTGATACCAGTTTTACCCCCGACGGAGGCGTCCACCATGGCTAAAACTGTGGTGGGGACCTGCACCAAACGGACACCACGAAGCCAGGTAGCTGCGACGAAACCGGCAAGGTCAGTAATGGCGCCACCACCCAAGCCAATCACCGCATCAGTTCGGGTGAAATCGGCTTGGCCAAGAACTTGCCAGCAGAATGCGGCCACTTCAATTCGCTTCGAGTTCTCAGCATCTGGAACCTCGGCAAGGAGGACTTCGCGCTCCCCCATCAATTGATCACGCAGCTTGTTCGCCACAGCGCCCATGGTGGGGGGATGAATGATGAGGACCTTGTTTACCCCAGCACCCAGGGCTTCTGCAAAAGCTGATTCAGGGTTTGAAAGCATCCCTCGACCGATACTAACGGTGTATTCGCCGCCACCGGTGACATTGATCTTCGTGGTACTCATTTGTTACTTTTCTCCCGCGGGATAACCCGCACTGATCCACTGGGCAACTTCTTCGGCAATGCCGTCTAAATCACCTGAAGTGGTGTCCCAGCTCATCTCAGCCAGCTTTTCATAAATCGGTGTGCGCTCCGCAACTAATCGTTTCCACGCGTCGATACCTCCGAGGAGGAGGGGGCGCTTGTCCCCGCCAATCCGGTCAACAACAGCCTCTTCGCTGACGGTCAACAACACCACGTGTGCATGAGACAAATCAGCTTGCGTATCTGCGTCAAGAACAGCGCCTCCGCCCAAACTGACGACCGCGGGTTCCGCGAGGGCCTGGATAACCGCAGCTCGTTCCAGCGCACGAAATGCTGGTTCACCCTGGGTTGCGAAAATATCCGAAATAGCTCCGTGTGAGGCAACAATTACTTTGTCTGTATCGATGCGTTCAACACCAAGTAGGGCAGCAACTCGTTTAGCAATCTTGGATTTTCCAGATGCTGGCGCACCAATGAACACCACAAGTGCACGGGGTTCTCCCATTAGTTGCTCTGGACAGTGTTTACTGACGAGGGAATGTGTGCCAGGTAGCTATCAAGGTTTCGTTTGGTTTCACCAATACTGTCGCCCCCGAATTTCTCCAGAACGGCGTTCGCCAAGGTAAGTGCGACCATAGCTTCTGCCACAATACCAGCCGCAGGGACAGCACACACGTCTGAACGCTGGTGGTGCGCAGGAGCTGCCTCGCCTGTTGAGGTATCAATTGTTCGCAATGCGTGAGGCACAGTGGCAATAGGTTTCATACCTGCGCGGACACGCAGCACAGTGCCTGTTGACATGCCGCCTTCAATACCACCGGCACGGTCTGTGTCTCTGGCAATACCTTCTTCGGTAGCAAAGAGTTCGTCATGGGCTGCTGAGCCTCGGCGGCGGGTGGTTTCAAAACCGTCCCCTACTTCGACACCCTTGATGGCCTGGATGCCCATCAGTGCTGCTGCAAGCTGAGAATCGAGTCGACGATCCCAGTGAACATGTGAACCGAGCCCTGGCGGAAGCCCATAAGCGAGAACCTCAACAACGCCACCGATGGTGTCCCCTTCGCTGTGAGTTTTGTCTACCTCGGCATACATCAGATCACTCGTTGCCTTGTCGAAGCAACGCAACGGATCCGCATCCAGCGCATTGACATCGGAAGCCTGGGGAAGCGCTGTCCCCTCGGGAACAGCTACAGGACCAATGGCCACTGTGTGGCTGACAAGTGAGATGCCAAGTTCACCCAGAAAAGAACGTGCAACCGCACCCAACGCAACGCGAGCTGCTGTTTCTCGGGCACTTGCCCGTTCCAGAATGGGACGCGACTCATCAAAGTCATACTTTTGCATCCCCACCAAATCAGCGTGTCCTGGGCGAGGACGCGTCAACGCTGCACCACGACCAGATTCTAAAACTGAAGCGTCTACTGGAGCGGGGTTCATGACCTCAGTCCACTTAGGCCATTCGCTGTTTCCTACCCGAAGTGCAATGGGACCGCCCAAGCTCTTTCCATGACGAACACCACCTGAAATGTTGAGTTCATCCTGCTCAAACTTCATGCGAGCACCACGGCCATATCCGAGACGACGACGCTGCAAATCTGCCTGAATATCTTCAGCTAGGACAGGGACACCGGCAGGCAATCCTTCGAGAACAGCAATCAGTTCTGGTCCGTGCGATTCACCTGCGGTAAGCCATCTAAGCATGTATCAAGTTTGCCATAGACCGGAGCGCCCCGAATTCACTTAGAGGGCGGAAAGACCGACAGCTTTGAACATGGCGTTCTTTATTTCCACTTCACGGGGTAGAACATCAAGAGGTGAACCAGATACGAATATGCGAACTTGAATAAGGGCTTGATGCGCCAGCATGCGTAAACCACTGACCGCTTCTCCCCCGGAAACATTCCACTCTGCACTGCGTGCACTCGGCCAAGGACTGTAAGCCACATCAAGTAACGTGGCGTGGTCCGTTCGTGGAAGTGTTGCCAAGCTCACAGCAACTGTTCCAGGCAGTGTGGAAATAACGACGTCAGCAGGAGAAAGTGTTGCCATGTCGTGGAGGTGATGAACTGTCACGTTTACCCCACAGTTCTGACCAACCTGCTCTAAGGTAAAGGCCCTTGTTGGAGTACGGGCTAGCACCGAAACGTGTTCAGCGCCCAGCTCGGCCGCAGCAGCTACCGCAGAAGATGCTGTAGCTCCACTGCCCACGATAACGACATGTCTCGCCTGAAGTACACCAGCATCGTGGAAGGCATGAACAATCCCCGCCACATCAGTATTGAAGCCGAAGATTTCACCGGGTGAAGGAATGAAGAGGGTATTGACCGAGCGAGTGCGTTCAGCGAGGAGATCTAAGGATGTGGAGGCTTCCAATGCAGCGGTCTTGTGGGGCATCGTGACGGAAATGCCGCGCAGTTCGGCGCCACTGCCCGCAAGAAATTCAGAAAAAGTATCCGGTTCAACATCTATAGCTCGATAAGACCAATCAAGTCCCAGCACACTGTAGGCAGCGTTATGAAGAGCAGGCGATTTGGAATGTGCAATGGGATGCCCCACGACTGCTAACGACTGTGAACTCATAGGGTCAACCTATCCAACGGCGTTGGGGTTTTCGTCCAACCACTTGTAGTACTGCTCGACTGCTGCTTCGTGTTCCGCAGCTGTTTCGGTGAATACTGTCTCACCGGTGGTGAGATTCACCGTGACAAAAAACAACCAGGGTCCATCTGCGGGGTGATAGGCCGCGTCGATGGCGACCGCTCCGGGGTTTGAAATAGGACCAACCGGAAGTCCCGGAAGTATGCGTGTGTTGTAGAGGTTTGAGGTGTCATCCAGTGCCTGTTGAGTAATCAACAAACAATCTTTCCCCGTCAAACCTGCTCCATAACAGGTCGTCACATCAGAGCCCATGTTCATCCCCTGATCGAGTCGGTTGTGGAACACTCGGGAGATTTTGTAAGCATCTTCTGGGTTAGGGCCCATTTCACGCTGAATGACGGAGGCCATTCGAATGACATCCCAGCGTTGGTCCAACGGAACCCCGGCAGCATCCAGGGCCGCCAAACTTTCATTCACCATCTGCTGAAGCACTTCAGTCGGGGTTATTCCCGGTGAGAAAGTATAGGTCGCAGGGAAAAGGAACCCTTCGAGGGTGGTGGCTTCTTCAGGAACACCATATTGTGCAGGATCAGCAGCAGCGGCTTGGAAATCTGCGAGAGGAATACTGAGACTTTCGGCAAGAATCTTGAGGACATTTTTCTCAGTCGTGCCCTCAGGAATCGTTGCTGTAAGTTCAACTCTATTTGCAGGATCTAGCAATGCATCAAGAGCTGATTGCGCTGACATCTCAAGTTTCAGGCGATAAACACCTGGAGTAAAGACAGGTTCTGGTTGTGTTTCAAGCAACAGTTGATAAAAAGAATCAAAAGTTTTTGTCACACCAGCTTCGACCAAATTGTTCGCAATTTGATCTCCAATCTCACCCTCACTGATGGTGAAGATTACTTCCCCGTGACCGCCACCTGCATAATCATTTTGGCTACCACCCAAAACACCTGAGAGGAACAGTCCGCCCACGATAGCTCCCACCAAAGCAACAAGAGCGATGATGGCTCCGGCGACAATGAAAGGTTTCTTTTTGCGAGGGAACGAGACCTCATCTTCATCGCGCAGCGACGCACGCCGCGAAGCGCGAGAAATAAGCTCATCAGGAATGGGCTCGGTTGGTGAAGAAAAATTATCGTCTGACATCACAGCCTGTTTCGGGGAATGGACTCGATTGAGCCTACACAGCCACAGTTCTACTGAGCTGGAAACTCGCTGAGCTCTTTTCCGGGAAGGTTTCCCGAAGATCGCTCAGAATCAAGGGCATGCTGCAAAATCATCACCGCGGCGACTTGATCAATAACTGAACGGGTCTGTTTCTGTTTCTTTCCCGCTGCGCGGAGTGCACTGTGAGCAGAGACGGTCGTCAAACGCTCATCGACTACACGACATGGGATATTTGCCTGGAGAGCGAGCTCACGAGCAACGACTAACGCATCCTCTGTAGAGGCAGTGTGTGCACCACTCAATGACAGCGGAAGCCCAACTATGACTTCCACAGCATCCAGCTCAACAAGCAAGGCAACGAGTTCAGCAATGGGGTTATCCCCATTGCGTTGAACCGTCACGACCGGCGTGGCAAGTAGACCATCACGGTCACTCCGGGCAACACCAATTCGGACGGTTCCCACGTCAATACCGACACGGACACCTGGACGCATTAGAGGCTGCGCAACTCCGAAAGGATGGCTTCCAGCGCAGCACCGAGCTGATCAGCCTGTGTACCGCCGCCTTGAGCCATGTCATCTCGGCCACCACCACCACCACCGAGAACTGCTGCCGCAATCTTGGCCAACGCTCCTGCTTTAGCACCGGCTCCGCGGGAGGATTCTGTCGTCGCCACAATAACAGCAGGTTTTCCGTCAATCACTGCACCTAAAGCAATCACGGTATTTGTGGATTGAACCTTTTCGCGCACACCGGTTACCAAGTTGCGCAGATCATCAACCGATGCAACACCTGAGACAGTCTCGATGATTCCAGTCACTGCCCCGACAGGAGCAGCTTGAGAAACTAAGGCGGGAATCTGTTCGCGCACCGCTGCAGCTTCAAATTCTGCGATTTTGCGTTCTGCTGCTTTGAGGTTGGACACCAAATCAGCAACACGTGCAGTGACCTGCTCACGAGGTGCTTTGAGTGAAGAGCTGAGCTCATGCACGATCGCTCGCTCAGCAGCAAGGGACTTGAATGCGTCTGCACCCACCAGCGCCTCGACGCGGCGGTTAGAAGAACCAACAGAGGACTCAGACACCAGGTTGATCAAACCAACCTGTGATGAGTGTGCAACATGTGTGCCAGCACACAGTTCACGAGACCACGGGCCGCCGATATCGACCATGCGGACGGTCTCACCATACTTCTCGCCAAAGAGAGCCATTGCTCCCATTTTCTTGGCGTCATCCAGAGCCATTTCACGGGTGACAACTTCAAAATCAGCCAGAATCGCGTTGTTGGAAATTTCTTCAATCTCAGAACGAGTTTCTGAAGAAAGTGCTTCGTTCCAGGAGAAGTCAAAGCGCATGTAGCCAGCCTTGTTCATCGAACCGGCCTGGTGTGCAGTTTCACCGAGTACCTCACGGAGTGCAGCATGCACCAAGTGTGTAGCCGAGTGAGCCGCCGCAGCTGCAGCACGGTAATTCTTGTCAACCACCGTGCTGGCAGGAGCACCGGCAGAGACCTGACCGCTTCGCACCTCCACGGTGTGGCTGACGAGTCCCTTGACAGGCTTTTGAACATCCAGAACTTCCAGATCGAAACCATCGCCAATGATGGAACCAGCGTCTGAGACCTGACCACCAGATTCTGCATACAACGATGTAGCGCCGACGATGACTTCCACGATGTCACCGGTCACAGCCGACTGAACAGGCAAACCGTCTTTGAGGAGTCCCAAAATCGTAGTTTCAGTTTCAAGATCGGTGTACCCAGTAAAGACCGTTTCGCCCTTGGCACGGAGGTCTGTGTAGATCGAGAGATCAGCAAGAATCGACTTTTTAGCTTTTGCATCTGCCTTAGCGCGGGTCCGCTGGTCCAACATGAGCTTGTCAAAAGCAACACGATCCACGCTCAAACCGGCTTCTTCAGCCATCTCAAGGGTGAGGTCGATAGGGAAACCAAAGGTGTCGTGAAGCAAGAACGCTGTGCCACCTGCCAGAGACGGAGATCCAGCTTTCTTGGTATCAGACACGGCGGTATCCAGAATCGTCGTTCCGGAGGCCAAGGTCTTGAGGAAGGTTTCTTCTTCGCCATAGGCAATCTGAGAGATACGTGCATATTCGTTCTGCACATCAGGGTACGCAGTCTTCATGGCGTCGCGAGAAGCCGTGAAAAGCTCGGGGAAGGTGGGTGCATCCACACCCAGCAAGCGCATAGCGCGAACGGATCGACGCAGCAGGCGACGGAGAATGTAACCGCGACCTTCGTTGGATGCTTGTACGCCATCAGCCATCAACATCAATGCAGAACGAACGTGATCGGCAACAACACGAAGTCGAACATCGTTGTCGTGATCTACGCCGTAGGTGACGCCTGCTAGTTCGGCAGCACGATCGAGAACGGGACGAACCTGGTCGATCTCGTAGAGGTTTTCAACACCCTGTTTGAGGAATGCAACTCGCTCAAGTCCCATCCCGGTGTCGATGTTCTTATTGGGAAGTTCTCCCAAAATCTCGAACTCGGTTTTACTGGTTCCTTCACCACGCAAGTACTGCATGAACACGAGGTTCCAGATTTCGATGTAGCGATCTTCATCTGCAACGGGTCCGCCTTCGATTCCGTAGGCAGGACCTCGATCGAAGTAGATTTCAGAACACGGGCCTGCAGGCCCGGGTTGTCCGGTGGACCAGTAGTTGTCTTCCTTGCCACGGCGTTGAATTCGCTCGTCGGGAAGACCTGCGGTCTTCTTCCAGAAGGCAATAGCTTCATCATCATCTTCATAGACAGTGACCCAGAGATCTTTTTCGGCAAAGCCAAGACCACCATCGGTCTCCGAAGTGGTCAATAATTCCCAGGCAAACTCGATGGCTTGTTCCTTGAAATAGTCGCCGAAGGAGAAGTTACCGTTCATCTGGAAGAACGTGCCGTGACGGGTGGTTTTGCCAACCTCTTCAATATCCAAGGTTCGGATGCACTTCTGAACGCTGGTAGCGCGAGGGTAGGGAGGGGGGACAACACCCGAAAGGTAGGGAATGAAAGGAACCATTCCTGCAACGGTGAAAAGCAGGGTGGGGTCATCACTGACCAAGGAGGCAGAAGGAACTACGGTGTGGCCACGGTTAGCAAAAAAGTCAAGCCAACGTTGGCGAATTTCAGCGGTCTGCATTATTAGTTGTTACGAGCTGCGCGGAGCTCTGCCTCACGCTCTTTGTAGCCATCAACGAGTGCCTCAGTGAAGTCACGTGTCTTCGCGTCAATGTTGGCAAAGAAAGCTTTGCCCTGTTCGGTCTGGTTGACCTTGTGGGCAACGAAAAAGCCAGCGGCTACGCCGACGATGAGCCAAAAGAACTGCTTCATGATTTCTCCAGATGAACTGAGCAATTGCGAGCCTTCAGTCTACGCGAGCAAAGGCTCAGGAATAAAACGAATCAGGGCGCTGATCCTCTGAAGAATCAACGCCCTGATGAAGTGTGCTGTGTTAGCGAGCTGCGTAGTACTCAACAACGAGCTGAACGTCACAGGTGACGGGTACTTCAGCGCGCTTGGGACGACGGACCAGCGTTGCGTGCAGCTTGTCGAGCTCTACGTCGAGGTATGCGGGCACTGGAGGAAGAACCTCTGCGTGTCCACCCGCTGCAGCTACCTGCAGTGGCTCGAGAACCTCGGAGCGAGGCTTGACGTGAATGAGCTGTCCTGGCTTCACGCGGAAGGAAGGACGGTCAACGAGCTGGCCATCAACGAGAATGTGACGGTGAACAACGAGCTGACGAGCCTGTGCAGTGGTGCGAGCGAAGCCGGCACGGAGCACGAGAGCGTCAAGACGCATTTCGAGGAGCTCAACCAGGTTTTCACCGGTCAGACCCTGGGTCTTGCGAGCTTCCTGGAAGACGTTACGAAGCTGTGCCTCGCGGATACCGTACTGAGCGCGTAGACGCTGCTTCTCACGCAGACGAACTGCATAGTCAGAGTCAGCCTTGCGCTTGGTGCGGCCGTGCTCACCGGGAGCGTAGGGACGCTTCTCGAGGTACTTAGCTGCCTTGGGGGTCAGTGCGATGCCGAGGGCACGCGACAGACGGGTCTTGCTACGGGTACGTGACTTAGTAGACACAATTTCCTTTTCGATTGAACAAACAAAATGAACACGCTCACAGAGAGCGAAAATCGAGGGGTTTGTCACGGTGCCCGGCTACAGGGCTATCCAGTTCTTTCGTTTCCGTGTGGCTGTGACCCACGTTTAGTAATGGCGCGAAGTTTTTCTAAGCGGGCCTTTACTTCACGCTCAGAGCCATGTTCTGTTGGATCGTAATAGGTCACAGACTTCAATGTGTCAGGTAAATATTGTTGTTCGACAACGCCCAGCGGTGCATCATGAGGGTAAAGGTACCCTTTCCCGTGACCTAGTTTTTTGGCACCAGAGTAATGCGCATCTCGCAGATGCGTGGGGACAGAACCAGATTTTCCATTCTGCACATCCGCAAGAGCTGCATTGATGGCATTGTAGGCAGCATTAGATTTCGGAGCCGTTGCGAGATAGATCGTCGCTTCTGCCAGTGGGATACGGCCCTCTGGCATACCGATGAGTGCAACAGCATCAGCTGCCGCAGTCGCGACACTGAGTGCATGCGCATCAGCTAAACCAATGTCTTCTGCCGCAGAAATTATCAATCTCCGCGCAATGAACCGAGGATCCTCCCCCGCAGAAATCATGCGAGCCAGATAGTGAACGGCAGCATCTGGGTCTGAACCACGGATGGACTTGATAAACGCACTAATCACGTCGTAATGCTCGTCACCGTTGCGGTCATACCGCAGCAAGGCTCGATCCACCGCAGCAGAAACATGTTCGGCGGTGATAGAAATCGTGCCGGTCTTCTTTTTAGCGAGCTGCTGAGCGATTCCTGCAGAAGCCTCGAGAGAGGTCAACACACGACGAGCATCGCCTGAGGCAAACCCGATGATGGCTTCACGTGCTTGATCTTCGACAGAAAATTTCCCTGCCAACCCGAAAGGCTCCTCTAGGGCACGTTTCAGCAGAGTAGCTAAAGCATCGTCACTGAGGGGTTCCAAGCGTAAAAGAAGTGATCGTGACAACAGAGGTGTGACGACACTAAAGGAAGGGTTCTCTGTCGTTGCCGCAATCAACGTCACCCAGCCGTTTTCAACGCCAGGCAGAAGAGCATCCTGTTGTGCCTTACTGAAACGATGGATCTCATCCAGGAAGAGAAGCGTACGTACTCCGTAGAGATCACGTTGACTCTGAGCTTCTTCCATGACTGTTCGAACATCTTTGACGCCCGCGGTCACTGCAGAAAGTTCAACACAACGCCGATCCGAAGAAGACGCGATGGCGTGAGCTAGTGAGGTCTTCCCCGTTCCAGGCGGTCCCCACAAAATGACGGAGACAGCACTCTGAGATCCGGGGGCAGCCAGTGCCTGAAGTGGAGAGCCAGCTGAAAGCAATTGATCTTGCCCCGCTACCTCGCTTAAGGTCCGAGGGCGCATACGAACAGCAAGAGGAGCAGTGTTTCCCCCGAGTGTCGATTCGCCTTGAGCCATGAACTCAGATTAGCGTTGCTTGCTATGGCCAAGACCAATGACAACCGCGTATCCAAAGAAGCTCGTGACCGGATGAGTTCCTACGAAGCCCGCAAGGCAGAGTTCGAACGCAAACGCAAGCAGACGAAGCGCCGCAATACTCTCATCGTGGGTGTTGTGAGCGGAATATTCGCTCTGGCTATCGTCCTTGGCGTCACTGCGGCCGTAGTTTCAGCAGTAAACCCGTCTCCCGTTCCAGTTCCGACAGCTACCGGAATCGATCAAACTGCGCCAGATCCTTCACTGAGCGAAAATCGCATCTGGACCGGTTCCATGAATGTCGGCGGTGTTCCCCTCGGTTTCGAATTGGATGGTGCGGCAGCGCCTCAGGCTGTTGCGAGCACCGTTTCTCTCATTACCTATGGTTTTTATGAGGGCATTAGCTGCCACCGACTCACAACCGAAGGTATCTATGTTCTGCAGTGCGGCGACCCCAACGGTGATGGCTCAGGCGGGCCGGGATACAGCTACGGTCCCATCGAAAATGCGCCAACAGATGACTTCTACCCTGCCGGCACGATTGCCATGGCTCGTCAAGGTGGCAACGGTGAATCGATGGGCAGCCAGTTCTTTATTGTTTATGAGGACAGTGTCATCCCCAGTGATCAAGCAGGTGGTTACACCGTTATTGGTCACATCACGAGCGGATTAGCCCAGCTGATTGCTGACATCACCAGCAAGGGCACCTCTACTGGCGGAAGCGATGGCGCTCCTGCCGTGCCCGTCACGATGACCGCAATTACCGTCAAATAAGCACTCATTCCCTAGTTATCAGCTCGTGCCCTAGGCTTGAGGCTGGTTGTTCCGGCTTGAGGCTGGTTGTTCCCTATCCCAACGAGGTGGATTGTTATGTCTGAGAAGACAACGGCACGTGTCGACGAAGCCGGCCATGTATATGTCGTCGAAGCTACTGGTGAGCGTCTCATCGGCCAATATGCCGATGTGAGCCCTGAGGAAGCGCTTACGTTCTTTGAACGTAAGTTCAACGACACGAACTCTGCACTCGTTCTCTTGGAACAACGCGCAAAGCGCGGAGCTCCTGCAGCTGAGCTGGCCGAAAGTGCCGCCAAGTTGAATGAACAGATTGAGGCTCGAAACGGCATTGGTAACTACGATGCGCTTTCCGGCAGATTGACCAAGTTGGTTGATTCTCTCGGCGAACTCACTGCTGCTGAAAAGGAAAAAAACGCAGCAGCTCTTGAGGAAGCCAAAGCATCACGACTGGTTATCGTTGAAGCAATAGAGAAACTTGCAGCAACAGAACCGGCAAAAATTCAGTGGAAGCAGACAACTGCTCAGGTTGATGAACTCTTTGCACAGTGGCAGGCTTCGCAGAAGAATGGTCCACGCCTTTCCAAAGCAGATTCAAATGAATTGTGGAAGCGTTTCCGTGATGCTCGCCAGAAACTCGACCAGCACCGTCGCGCATTCTTTGCAGAACTCGACTCAAAGAACAAGGGCGCCAAGTCAGCCAAAGAAGAACTCATCACCAAAGCTGAGGGCCTGTCTAGCCAAGGCGCTGGTGGAGTAGCTGCCTATCGTGCACTTCTTGACCAGTGGAAGCTTGCACCGCGTGCGGGTAAGAAGATTGATGACGCACTCTGGGCTCGTTTCAAGGCAGCCGGTGATGCACTTTACGCTGCCAAGAAGTCTGAAGATGAAGCAGAAGATGCATCTTTCGCCGGAAACCTTGATGTGAAGCTGGCCATTCTTGTGGAAGCTGAAGCATTACTTGAAGCCACTGACCGCGTAGATGCACGTGCGAAGCTCAATGCGCTGCAGAAGAAATGGGATGCAGCGGGCAAGGTTCCACGAGCACAGCTCAAGCCGACTGAAGAGCGGATGCGTAAGGTGGAGCAGGCTGTTCGCAAGTTGGAAGATAACCATTGGAATGCCTCCAACCCAGAAAAACAAGCTCGCTCTGAAGGTCTAGCTGGACAGATTGAAGAGAAGATTGAAAAGCTGCAGGC
>JBEGKV010000001.1:0-32506 GCA_041183925.1 Actinomycetota bacterium | reverse complement strand
TGCCTATGACGTGGACGGTGTTCGCCACGATGAGGTTCCCGTCAACCAGAGTGACTTCCACCACGCCACCCCCATCCTGGAATACTTCCCTGGCTGGACGGAGGACATCACCGGTGCACGCAGCTTCAGTGATTTGCCCAAGAACGCTCAGGACTACGTCATCGCCTTGGAAGCCATGAGCGGGGCACGTTTCTCTGCCATTGGTGTGGGTCCTGCACGCGATGCCATCATCGTGCAGCACGACCTCGTCGGCTAGCTTTTCTCGTTCTGCAACCGGCCTGAAATACGGGGAAATTTTCCCTGCCGTCGACGGCCCTGCAGGGCCTAGGCTGAACAGGTTATGACTACTCCTGCTGCGGCTCACAAACCTGGACAATCTCCCGTTGTCGTCACGGCAAAGTTCATCTTTTTAGCCCTGCTCTGGGGTTCCAGCTTCTACTTCATCAAGATCGCGATGCACACCCTGAGCTGGGGCCAGATCGCCTGGGCACGCGTGTTGGCTGGTGGCCTCTTTATGCTCATTGTCTTGCTCATCACTCGCCAGAAGCTTCCCCGAGATCTCAAGCTCTGGGGGCATATCGCCGTGGCGGGTGTCTGGGCAGAGCAATACATCACCTCTGCCGTTGCGACCATCTATAACGGCCTCACCCCGATCATGACCGCCATCATTGCGGTCTATGTATTGCGGGTGGAGAACTTCAACCGCAATCAGATACTCGGTGTTCTCGTTGGCTTGCTAGGTCTGGTTGTCGTCATTGCTCCCTGGACCCTCACCGAAATAGGCGGGACCTTCTGGGGTCAAGTTGCCTGCATCGGTGCAGCCGTCATGTATGGACTCTCGGGTACCTATCTGAAGAAGTTTGTCTTCCCCAGCGGGGTATCTGTCCGCGCCATGTCCATCATTGAAGTCGGCGCAGCAGTGGTCTTCATGTTGCTCCTCACCCCGTTTATTGCCCTGGGCCCGGTCACCATCGACTGGAGCACCGTGGTGGCAATTAGTGTCATTGGCCTGGGCGGAACAGGTCTGGCCTATCTCTGGTTCAATGATGTTCTTGAATCCTGGGGTCCCACGCGTTCCTCCGCCGTGACCTACGTCATGCCCATTGTGGGGGTGCTCCTGGGTGTGCTGTTCCTCGGTGAGAACCTGCACTGGTACGAACCTGTGGGTGGCGCCATCGTGATTGCCGGTGTTCTCATCATGCGCAGGCAAGCGAAGAAGTAACACCTCCTGCGCTAATCTGAAAGCATGGCGCACAACGAGATGGACCCTGAGGTCGCAGCAGAACTCGCAGGTATTCGCGAGAGCATCGACAACATCGATGCCGCGCTCATTCACATGCTCGCCGAACGCTTCAAGTTCACCCAGAAGGTGGGCAAGCTCAAAGCCACCAACGATCTTCCCCCCTCGGACCCTGCACGTGAAGCACGTCAGGTTGCGCGCCTCCGCGCGCTCGCCGAAGAAGCAAACCTTGACCCGACTTTCGCAGAGAAGTGGTTCCACTTCGTCGTGGAAGAGGTTATTCACCACCACGAGCAGGCCAGGGGCTAACCGGAGCTTTCCTGAGTCGCCATGACTCTCTTCGCAGAAAAGTTACCGTCTGCCTAGAATGTGGAGTGCGGGTTACAAACTGGAGGTGACCGCATGGCTGAGGCAGAGTTTCGTGAAAGCGGGCAATCCGTCACCGCGCGAGCGCTAAGCATTCTTGCTGCATTTGAAAACACCACCGGTTCTCTTTCTGTTGCCCGCATTGCGCAACGCTCAGGGCTTCCGTTATCCACGACCTATCGACTCATTTCTGAGCTCGAGGAGTGGGGCGGGTTACGCCGCGGTTCAGACGGTAAATATCAGATTGGCTTTCGAATCTGGGAGCTGGGTCAAATGGCTGGTCGTCGACTTCGGGACCGGGCACACCCCTTCCTTCAGGACTTGTTCGACTTGGCGCATGAAAACGTTCACATGGCGATCCGCGAGGGAGTCCAGTCCCTGTATGTGGACAAAATTTATGGCACCAAGAAAATGCCCCAGATCTCTCGCTTAGGAGGCCGGCTTCCACTTCACGCAACTGCCGTGGGGCGGGTCCTGCTTGCTTCACAGCCTGATTGGTTCGTGGATGCTTATCTCGAGCGGGAGTTGGAAGCTCCCACGCCGAAGACGGTGACTGATCCTGATGTTCTTCGCGAGGTTATCGCCGAGGTTCGTCAGACAAACTATTCGGTCACTCATGAACAGATGCGCTTAGACGCCATGTCTTTAGCGGTACCTGTGATTTTCAATAATGCCGTCGTTGCTGCTGTTGGCCTGGTTTTTGATGCCAATAGATCTCGTGAAGTACAGCGTTTGTTGCCCATGTTGAAGGGCACTGTGGAGCGCATTGAATTGGTCATGCGTGGCGGTCCCGCGGGCCTCCACTAGGCGTTTTTAACTTCTCCCTAAAATTCCTTTCCACCTTCTCATTCAGTGAGAAATTCCTGTATACACTCCTTGCACGCAGGTGGAAGATGAGAATCAACGTATTCAAGGAGGAATGGGTTATGCCAAACGCAACTGTTGATCAGGTCCACTTCAGCAAGAATTATCACGGCTTCGTCCCGTTTAAGCTGACTGATCCTTTCCCCGCGTGCGAAGAACTCCGTGCGGAAGCTCCCGTGATGTGGGATGACCGAATCAATATGTTTGTTGTCTCCCGTTACGAAGACGTGAAGTATGTCTTCGAGAATTGGGAGCTTTTCTCCTCCAAGGATGCTCAGGCACCCATTCGTCCGCTGGGCGCTTCCGCCAAGAAGGTCATGGAAGAAGGCAAGTTCACGACTTACTCCGGTCTGTCCGCCCGCATTCCACCTGAGCACACCCGTATTCGCGAGGTTGCAACCAAGGCATTCACTCCCCGCCGTTACAAAGTACTGGAGCCTTTCATCCGCGAGAACGCGGACCGTCTGATTGAAAACATGAAGGCCAAGGGCACAAACTCAGGCGATATCCTTCCAGAACTCGCCTGGGATTTGCCCACCTTGACCATCTTTGCCCTCATTGGTGTCCCTATGGACATGATCGAACAAGTAAAGGAATGGGCCGGCTCGCGTGCAACTCTCACGTGGGGTGACCTGAGTGATGAGGAGCAGATTCCTCACGCCCACAATATGGTGGCTTATTGGAACTTCTGCCAAAAGCTTGTAGCTGATGCCAAGATCACTCCCGGTGACAACCTAGTGACGGATTTGGTGAACCTGCAGGCCGCTGGTGACCAGATCTCCGACCACGAAATTGCGTCATTCCTCTACAGCCTGCTTTTTGCAGGTCACGAGACCACCACTACTTTGATCTCAAACGCAGTCATCCAGCTAATGTTGAACCCCACTGCCTGGGATGCCATCAAACAAGATCCCGCCAAAATTCCCGGGGCGGTAGAAGAAGTTCTGCGCACTGCGGGCTCGATCTTCTCGTGGCGTCGCACCGCCATGGTCGACACCGAAATCAACGGTGTCGCCATTCCGAAGGAAGCACAACTCCTTCTCCTCATGGGCTCGGCAAACCGTGACCCAGAGATGTTCGAAAACCCCAATGATTTCGACATCACCCGTCAAAACGCTCGTCAGCACCTGTCCTTCGGTTTCGGAATTCACTACTGCATTGGCAACATGCTCGGAAAGCTGCAAACCAAGGTTGCTCTCGAAGAATTGGTAAAAAATGTGCCAACTATGCAACTCGCGCCCGGAACTCACGTTGAGTTCGGAGACAACCTCTCCTTCCGAGTTCCCATCGCAGTACCCGTCGTCTGGTAAAAATCACAACCCTCTAAGGAATCAAGCAATGTCGCTTTACTCTTTTCCCTTTGATAGCACTGAGACTCCCCAACACGAACGTTTGGGCGGAAAGTGCACGTCACTGGTCATCATGACCAATGCGGGGATGCCCGTTCCTCCCGGATTTGCTGTCACTACCGATGCATTCGACGCGGTCATGAATGACACCCGGCTGCATGACCAAATCGCCAAGCACCTCAAAGATTTGAACTACGACAATCCTGCAGAGCTGGATCGCCAGTCAGCACTTATTCGTGAACTCATCCTGACGCAAGAAGTACCTGACGCAGTCCGTCACGAAGTAGTGGGGGCATATCGAGCCCTCATGGAACTGTGTGGCGGAGAAGTTCCCGTAGCTGTGCGCTCCTCAGCAACTGCTGAAGACTTGCCTGACGCTAGCTTTGCTGGCCAGCAAGACACCTACCTCTGGATTATCGGTGAACAAAATGTGCTCATGAAGATTCGTGAATGCTGGGCATCTCTCTACACCGCACGCGCTATCAGTTACCGTGAAGCTAATAACATCCCTAGCGAAGGTCTTTCCATCGCAGTAGCCGTGCAGAAGATGGTGAACTCTCGTTCTTCTGGCGTAGCCATGACGATTGATCCCACTACAGGAGACCGCACCAAAATCGTCATTGACTCCAGTTGGGGCCTAGGCGAAATGGTCGTTTCTGGTGAAGTAACCCCAGATAACTATGTTGTCGACAAGGTCATGCTGTCGGTGGTTCGCCGCATCGTTTCTGACAAGCATGAAGAGCTCGTTCCCAATGGACGGGGCGCTATCACTCGCCGCGAAGTAGAGGAAGAGCGCCGCAATTCTCCCAGCTTGAGCGAAGAGGAGATCATCTCTGTTGCCAAGCTCGCCAAAGCAGCTGATAAGCATTATGGCTGCGTTCAAGACGTCGAATGGGCGATCGATGCCGATCTGCCCGCAGGCGCAAACGTTCTTCTTCTGCAAAGCCGACCTGAAACGGTGTGGTCGCAGAAGGAGACGCCGGTAGCAAGTCTTTCTGGTGGGGCAGGAATCGAGGCCATTACGCGCTCGCTCCTGGCTTCACTAGAAAAAAACAAAAAGTAGTACTACTCAAACACCTAACTCGAGAACAGAAGAAAGGTCGTCGCAATGTCGCCACGTGCCGCTAAGAGCTTCCCCTCGCCCTATTCACTCAAAACCCCCAAGGGTGCTGAGGGATGGCAAGAGCTCTACCCCTATTACCTGGTTTTCCAGGACAACCAGCGCAAAGAGGAAGAGCAGAAGTTCTGGTTCTGCGACTCTCAGCACTGGCCTAATGTGTTCAAGCCCTTCGAGGTTATCGGCGTGGAGTTCGCTTCTCGCTGCCTCGGTGCGTACAACACTCGCCACTACATTGTTCCCCCTGCGAACGGTATCGACTTCCGTATCCACATGGGTTACAACTACTTCAGCCCCGTCGGTGTAGCGCCTGAGCTCATCGGTGACCGCGTTCCACACTTCATGGAGCGAGCTGGGCACTACTTCCAGAACTGGGGCACCTTGCTCGAGAACTGGAAGACCAAAGTTCTCAAGAACATTGAAGAGATTGACGCCATCAACTTCGAGGCCCTTCCCGACATGGTTCCCCTCGAGGACATCAAAAACGGTGTGGGTATGGACCCTTCCGTCAAGATGTTTGAAGATTACGACCGTCTGATCAACCTTGTTTACCGCAACTGGGAGCACCACTTTGAGTTCCTTAACCTGGGTTACGTTGCGTACCTAGACTTCTTCGGTTTCTGCAAGGAAGCATTCCCTGGAATTCCTGACCTTGCTATCGCCAAGATGGTGATGGGTGTTGACTCAGTGCTTTTCCGTCCAGATGACGAACTGAAGAACCTCGCCGACCTCGCTGTCAAGCTGGGCCTCACCGCTCAGTTCGCCGGCCACATCAACGCCGAGAAGACTCTTGCCGCAGTTGAAGCAGCACCTCAGGGCGCTGAATGGCTCAAAGCGTTTGAAGCAGCTCAAGACCCATGGTTCAACTACACCGTCGGTAACGGTTTCTACGGAACCGATGTCTACTGGCGTGACAACCTGGATCTTCCCGTGGGTTATATCGCTGACTATGTCGAGCGTGCAGCCAAGGGTGAGCAGCTCCACCGCCCCAAGGACGCTCTCATTATCGAGCGCGACCGCATTGCAGACGAGTATTCAGAGGCACTGTCCGGCGAAGCACTGGAAACCTTCCAAGGCAAGCTCGGTCTCGCACGCGCTGTGTACCCCTACGTCGAAGACCACAACTTCTACATTGAGCACTGGACCATGGGTGTCTTCTGGCGCAAGGTTCGTCAGCTGGGACAGCTTCTTGCAGACCAGGGCTTCTGGGAGAACGCAGAAGACATTCTCTACATCGACCGCAACCGTGTTCGCGAAGTTATGTTTGACTACGCAAACGCATGGGCTGTTGGTACGGAGCCCATCGGACCTAAGTACTGGCCTGCTGAGATTGCACGCCGTGCAAAGATCATCAACGCCCTGGCACAGAACCGTCCAGCACCTGCGTTCAACGAACCACCTGCTGAAATCAGCGAACCCTTCACTGTCATGCTGTGGGGTATTACAACTGAGCAGGTTCAGCAGTGGCTTGGTTCCGACTCCGGAAACAAGAACGAGCTCAAGGGTATGGCTGCATCAGGTGGTGTTGCAGAAGGTAAGGCACGCGTTATCTTCAGCCCCGACCAGCTCGGGGAACTCCAGCAGGGAGAAATCCTGGTCGCTCCTGTGACGGCACCTTCGTGGGGTCCTGTCTTTGGAAAGATCAGCGCCACTGTTACTGACATCGGAGGCATGATGTCTCACGCAGCTATCGTCTGCCGTGAGTATGGTCTGCCAGCTGTGACCGGTACTGGTAACGCGTCGACCTCGATCAAGACGGGTATGACGTTGCGTGTTGATGGCACCAACGGAACCGTCGAGATTCTGAGTAAGTAGTTATCACCACACCATGAAGCGTGTATCCCGTTCCCCCGTCAACCATCTTGGTCGTGACGTCTCCCACAAGATTCCTTCGTGGCAGAACGTCCCCGGCCTGGTGGCTATGGGGGAACGGGATGCTCGCATCTGGGAGCTCGCTACTCCCTATTTACAGACCCGGGACAACGATGTACACACGTTGTATTCCTTTGCGATTGCGAACCAGCTCCTCACCCGTATTCCTGAGGCTCATGAACACATTGTGTTACCTGCCATCATTTTGCACGACACCGGCTGGTCTACCGTCGAGGAAGAGATTGCCTTCCAAGCCATCGCTCCTGACAGAGATGGCACCTACACCTGGGCTGTTGTGCAACATGAAAAAGAGGGTGCGCGTATTGCCCGAGAAATTCTGACCGAGGTCGGCTATTCCGAAACAGATATCGCTGAAATTTGCGACATCATCGATGGCCATGACACTCGACTCACGACGTTGAGCATCAATGACAGTTGTGTCAAAGACGCCGATAAGATTTGGCGGGTGTCGCCCCATGGCGTCGATGTTGCGATGCCCCGCTTTGGACTTGACCGTGAAGAATCGCTTCGCATCAATGCGTTTCGCGCCTATGACGATCTCTTCACTGACGCAGGGAAAGCAATGTCTTTGGCATTGATTGCTCTGGAATCCATGGACATCAGCTCTCAGATGAACGACATGCAAGAAAGAGGACGTGCACATGTCACAACAACTCAGTGGTAAAACTGTCATCATTACCGGTGCCGCAGGTGGCCTTGGCCGCGCATTTGCGCTGGGGTTTGCTCAGGAAGGTGCCAACCTCATCATTGCCGACATGAATTCTGCAGGTGCTGCAGAAACTGTTGCGCTAGTTGAAGCCGAAGGTGCCCAGGCGATAGCTGTATCGGTCAATGTGGCCGATAAGTCGAGCTGTGAAGCTATGGTCGCCGCCACTCTGGACGCTTTTGGTTCGGTAGACGTGCTGATCAATAACGCGGCAATCTATGCCACTCTCGAACGCAGTGACTTCTGGGATATAGACCCAGATGAGTGGGACAAAGTCATGGCTGTCAACGTCAAGGGACCGTGGCTAGCATCGGCTGCCTGCTACAAGCACATGAACGGCGGATCGATTATCAACATTGCATCAGCCACCTTCTTCAGTGGGTCACCACTGTGGATGCACTACGTCACGTCGAAGGGTGCACTCGTGGGCATGACCCGTGTCATGGCTCGTGAAGCAGGGGCCAAGAATGTCACGGTCAATGCGATTGCCCCTGGCTTTACTCTCACCGAGGCAAGCCTGGCTCAAATCGATGACGCCGCCAACTACGGTGTGAGTAGCCGCTCCATCAAGCGCGCGAGCCAGCCGGAAGACATTGTGGGCACTGCCCTCTTCCTTGCCAGCAGCAATGCTGGATACATCACCGGCCAAACCATCATCGTTGATGGTGGCAAGCAATTTATCTAACCCTTCACCTCAAGAAAGAACATCATGCCTAGCGTTACTTATATCTCTCCAGACGGAACTGAAACCACCCTTGAAGGCCGCGACGGCGACTCTGTCATGGACCTCGCTGTCAAGAATGGTGTGAAGGGCATCGTTGCTGAATGTGGTGGCGCCTGTGCGTGCGCAACCTGCCACGTCTATGTGGACGAAGCTTTCTCGGATGAGGTTGGCGAAGCGGGCGATCTCGAGGATGACATGTTGGATGGTGCCGCCGCGGAACGCCGCCCTACTTCTCGTCTGAGTTGCCAGATTAAACTGCGTAGCGAGCTCGACGGAATGCGTGTCACTATCGCTCCTGAACAGGTCTAATGCAATGACCGAGCACATCCTCATCATCGGTGGCGGGCAAGCAGGAATGCAGATAGCCGTCACCTTGCGTGAGGACGGCTTCGATGGCACAGTCACGATTGTCGGGGAAGAAAACCACGGTCCCTATCAACGCCCTCCTCTGTCGAAGGCCTACCTCGCCGGCGACGCAGATGCTGAATCTTTGGAACTGAGAAACCCACAGTTTTATGTTGACAACAACATTGTCGTTATTCCCTCTGAAAAGGTTGTCTCCCTTGCATGGGGGCAGAACCACGGTGTAGCGATAACCGAAACCGGTCGGGAACTTCCTTTTTCTCAGCTGGCACTTGCGACAGGTTCAGATCCCAAGCGGCTGACCTGCGAAGGTGCTGACCTTGACGGTGTGCTGTATATGCGCGGTCTTGATGACGCCAACGCTCTCAAAGCACGGTGGGAATCAATAGAAAATATTGTTGTCATCGGGGGAGGCTTTATCGGTCTCGAGGTTGCTGCTGTTGCGCGTAAATACAACAAAAACGTCACCGTAGTTCACTCTCGTGACCGCCTGATGTCTCGCGCTGTCGGCCCTGTGGTCAGCGATTTCTTCCTCAAGGCACACACACAACGCGGTGCCCATATTTTGCTGGAAAAGAAAGTTTCCCGGCTGATCGGCAACAGCGGGAGAGTTACCGGTGTGGAACTCGAAGACGGCACCGTGATTCCTGCGGATGCAGTGATGGTGGGTATCGGAGTGAGCCCCCGTGGTGAGCTTGCTCAGCAACTCGGGTTGGAAATCAGCGCTAACGGCGCCATAGTTGTTGATTCTCACGCCCGCACGTCAGATCCTCGAATTGTGGCCTGTGGAGACGTGGCGATGCTTCCTCACCCGCTCACAGGCGAATCCATGGTGATGCTTGAGTCTGTGCAGAACGCCGTTGACCAGGCAAAGTTAGCCGCAAAAACCTTGCGAGGTGGAACGGACGAATATCGCGCAGTGCCCTGGTTCTGGAGTGATCAGGCAGACCTCAAGCTTCAGATGGCCGGACTGCTGCAGGGCTATGACCAGCAGGTTCTTCGCGGCAACCCTGATGAGGGTAAATTCAGCGTGCTGTATTACAAGAACGGCCGAATTATCGCGGTGGATGCGGTCAATGACGTCAGCGACTATATGGCTGTGCGCCGTGCCCTCACCGCAGGTCAAAACATTCCCGCAGATCGTGCAGCGGATTCTTCCGTTGCGCTTAAGACCCTCTTCACGGATTAGGAGAACGCCTCATGGCTATGGAATTTACTCACTCATTGAAGGATGTTCCCACTCTGGGCAATGGGGCGCTTCCTACGGGAACCTATACCAACGTCGACAACATCTGGAAAGCCGTGGAGCCTTATACCCGCTCCCGGATGAATGACATTCACTTGCCCCTCACTCTGCTTTTTGCAGAGTTCCTCCTTGATGCTCACCCCGAGGCGGATGAAAAAGTAACTCGTGTTGCAGCCATGCTGCATGACGCAGGTTGGTCCCGCGTGGACGAGGAGAAAATTCTCTCTGAAGGCTTTCGCAGCGAAAACTTCATGACCAGCGACGTTCGTGTTCAGCACGAAATTTTTGGCTGCGATATTGCCCGGGAGATTCTGCCCGGATGTGGCTATGACGAAGCCTTTATTAAGAAGGTCACGGACATCATTGACGGTCACGACACTCGCTCTGAAAGTTACAGCATTGAAGATTCAATTGTCCGAGATGCAGATCGTCTCTGGCGGTTTAACCCTGTAGGGCTTGGTTTCTCCGCGGAATGGTTTGGCAAAACCCCTCAGCAGATTAGACACAAACTCGAAGTTGACATCATGCCCGAGATGATTACGCCAACTGGTCGCGCCATGGCTGAGGCAGAACTGCAGCACTCTATTCGTGTGCTGTGCCTCGACGTTCTCTAATTCATTAGTTCTACAATCGAAACGGATTTCGCATGACGACATTAGAGATTTACGCCGACGACCTCTTTATTGGTGGTCAATGGGTGAAGTCGGGCTCGGGAGTCTTCATTGATGTGACCGACCCCGCGACGGAAGAAATTTGGGCACAGGTTCCAGCTGCTGACGAAGCCGACATAAACAAGGCAGTTGCTGCCGCGTCTGCTGCATTCCGCGGCAAGGGATGGCGCGACATCAGCGCAGATGAACGCGGAAACTACATGCGCAAACTTGCGGATGAGTTCGAAGCTCGTGCGGAGGCACTTGCCAACATCATCACCAGTGAAAACGGAACACCCATCTCGGAAACCCGCCTGGCTGCAGGTCACGGTGCTGGTCTGCTGCGTTACTACGCAGGACTTGGTGACTTTGTCGACAAGAAAGACTCTCGTCCCTACCCTGACCGTCCCGGTCACTACACAGAGGTTCACCGCCACCCCCGCGGTGTTGCAGCACTGATTGCCCCCTGGAACTACCCCGTTGCGTTGGTCATGATCAAGCTCGCACCAGCACTCATTGCCGGCTGCACCGTCGTGATCAAGCCTGCGAGTGAAACACCTCTCGATCTGCGCATTTTGATGGAAGCTTCCGTTGCTGCCGGACACGGCGCTGGCCTTTTGCGTTATTACGCAGGCCTTGGAGACTTCGTCGACAAGAAAGACTCTCGCCCCTACCCGGACCGCCCGGACCACTACACCGAGGTTCACCGCCACCCTCGTGGAGTTGCAGCCCTGATTGCCCCGTGGAATTATCCCGTTGCGCTCGTCATGATTAAGTTGGCACCGGCATTAATTGCAGGGTGCACGGTCGTGATCAAGCCTGCAAGCGAGACCCCGCTTGACCTGCGCATCTTGATAGAAGCCTCCGTTGCAGCTGGACTTCCAGAAGGTGTGATCAACCTCGTCACCTGCACCCGTCACACGGTCGGCGCGCTTGTGGAACACCCAGATGTGGCCAAGGTTGCGTTCACGGGTTCAACTGAAGTCGGTCGATTCTTGGCTGAACAGTGCGGACGCTTACTCAAGCCTGTCACGCTGGAACTCGGGGGAAAATCCGCCAGTATCGTGCTCGAAGACGCTGACCTAGATTTCTTTGCCAAGTCCGTCACTCGCACATCGCTTCGAAACACGGGCCAGACCTGTTACAACGCCACACGTATTCTGGCTCCCCAGTCTCGCTATGACGAGGTCGTCGACGCGGTTGCGCATGCAGTGAAAAACACGCAGCAGGGTGACCCTTTCAATGAAAAGACCGTCTTTGGACCTTCTGCGTCAAAGAAGCAGTTCGATACTGTGACCAACTACATCAAGATTGGCCAAGAAGAAGGTGCCTCCGTCGCAACGGGTGGCTCAGGTCGTCCTGAGGGACTTGACCGCGGCTACTTTGCAAAGCCCACAGTCTTTGCCAACGTTGATAACTCCATGCGTGTGGCACAGGAAGAAATCTTTGGCCCTGTTCTCGTAGTTGTTCCATATAAGAACGAGCAGGATGCTGTGCGCATCGCGAATCAGTCGCCTTATGGTCTAGGCGGAAATATCTTCACCACAGACATTCACCACGGTGCTGAGCTTGCAGCTCAGATCGAGACCGGGTCGATGGGAATCAACTTCTACGCATCTAACCTGGCTGCACCATTTGGTGGCTGGAAGGATTCAGGCGTGGGTATGGAATATGGCCCTGAAGGTATTAACGCTTACACCCGCTTACAATCAATCCACCGGGTTGGTGAGCTGTGATTGTCCTCAGCGGCAATGAAATCAGCTGTTATCTGCCTGCGTAAATAGCTCGAGGAGCTCAGTCATGCTTTCCACAATGAGCTCAGGCTGAACCGCAGGATCTGCAAGTTCTGCATCTGCTCGTGAGCTGGTACCGGTCAAAACCAGCCCAGCCAGTGCTCCCGCATTACGTGCCATGGTGGACTCCAGTTTGATGTCGTCACCAATCACCAGGATGTTCTCCTGAGGAGTATCCAACACGCGGCTCACAACATTCATGGAGTGCTGAGAAGGCTTCCCTAGAATCTCGAAGTCCTTCTTGCCGGTGACAAACAGGAGGCCAGAGGTAATAAAGCCCGAGACACCCACGTTGAGACGGTCTGCAGAGGCAAACATGGGCGCATAGCTCGTGCAATACAGTTCCGCACCATCGCGGATTGCTTCAGCAGCAAGCTGGATTTTGTCTTTACCGAAGTTGGTGTCCCAGCCGATTACCACGGCAACTGCACCGTGCTCGGCGCCCTCGATCGCGGCGGGGACGTCAACCACATTGACACCGCGCTCGCGGAAGTCCTCGAGCATGCCCTCAGCGGCAAAGACAAGGATGGGCTGATCTCCATATTTTTCTTTCATCACTTCTGCTGCCACGACAGCGGGAGTGAAGACAAGTTCGTCAGGAATGTTGAAGCCCATTTCACGCAAGTGGTGCGCAATTTCTTTGGGGCGCTGAGCGGTTCCGTTGGTGAACACACAGTAGGCCCTGCCGCTGTCCTGCGCAAACTTGATGGATTCAATGGCGCCCGGAAGCACGCTTCCGCCAGCACCGCTGGGACCATCAGAGATGACGAGGCAGCCATCGATGTCGAACATGATGCCTTGGGTTGCCTTGAGGCGAGAGAGCAAGCTGCTGGTGGTCATGAGTATTCCTAGTTGTTATCGAGAGAGTGAAACAGTTGCGCCATCGCGCTGGACGGAGAGTGACTTCCAGGTTGGCAAAGCGTTAGCGGCATCAATGAATGTTTGAACAGAATTGACGGAACCAGAAGCCATGGAGAGGCGAGCACCGGGGGACCAGGCAGGAGCAGGCGCTGCGTTGATAGCAATTTCTGCTTGGTCGTGAGGCATCACGATGCGCAGAAGAAGATCTTCCTCGCTGAGCTTGCTACCAAACTTGCCAGTGTATTCGGCGTGCAGCTCTTCGATGCTTCGCTCGCGCTGCGCTGCTTTGAGCTCCGCCACACGAGGGTTATCGGCCACGCGCTGGAGAATCTCAGGGTTGATCTCACCTTCTGGTGAACCAAAGTCACCGACAACAAATTTCACAACTTCGTCGGGAATTCGGCTGTAACGCTCCTGCCCACTCTTGGCAGCCAACACGTTCATCAGGGCTTGACTTCCCACAAACTGACTAAAGGGAGTCACCATAATGGGGTATCCCAGGTCAGCACGGACGCGACCTGCCTCCTCAATCACGGCTGGGAGAGCATCGCTCATGCCAATTTCGGCAAGCTGACGCTTGAGCGTACCCATCATTCCACCGGGAACTTGGTGGCTGTGGAAGCTCAGGTCATATTCGGTGGGAGCTCCCGGCAGCAGCTTCTGTTTCTTGGCAAAATCCCATAGCAGTGAGGATCCTTCGGCAGCTGCTTCTCGATCAATATCCACATCAATACCCAGGGCATCGAGGTTACCTAACAGGTGTTCCAAACTGGGCTGGGCAGTTCCGTTCGAGAGGGGCCCCATGCCCGTGTGTAGGACGTCCACGCCTAGCTCGGCCGCCACCAGATAGAGGTGAGGTGCTGCCCCTGTTGTGCAGTGGCTGTGCAGTTCAAATGTCTTAGTGCCCAACGCTGTTCGCATCTTGGGAACAAGCTCCCGAGTGCGTTCAGCGGTGAGGAGACCGCCAGGGTCTTTGAGATAGACAGAGTCAATATCTACGCATTTGGCATAAGCGGTAGTTGCGGCCAGGAACTTCTCGTCAGTGTGCACGGGGCTGGTTGTGTAGACCACTCCGGCGAGCACATCTGAAATACCCTCTTGCTTAGCCCAACGCGCTACCTTCATGGTTTGCTCTATGTCGTTGCCCGGCTCGGCAATCATGAGTCGGCTCAGGCCATGCCGAGCCATCACGCGCAAAGACATGCGATACACCGACTCTTCTGCCTTTTCCCACGACATAAAGCGCATGCCCGTGGTGATGCAGGAAAGGTGTGTGTTGGGAGCTGCTGCACGAACACGGCTGATGCGTTCCCAGGGGTTTTCGCCGTGGAACTTTGTCCCCATGACGAGATGGGTGGAGCTGGTGAAGTCCAGCGCGTGTAAACCCATACGTTCATAAATTGGCGCCATTGCCTCGGCCATGCCAGTGGTGATCCCGGTGGCAGCCCAAAGGCTTTGGTTACCATCACGAATACTGGTGTCGACGATCTTGATGGGCCCTTGGCGGCGCTGTTCGCCGGTCAGATTCATCTCAGACATTGTCGGTTACCTTTCGTTCTTCCCAGATGGGACCAAACCAGCTGGTTGGGATTTCTCCCGCAATGAAGTCGTCGTGTGAAAGTACATATTCGAGCATGGGCAAGGTGGTCTTAAGTCCGGCAATGGTGGTGTTCTGTGCCGCAGCCAGTGCGGCTGCTACCGCAGCTTTACGGTCATGAGCTCGCACAATGAGTTTCGCCATCAAGCTGTCGTAGTAAGGCGGGAAGCTGTAGCCGGTTTCTACTTGAGTATCGATGCGGATACCGGGACCCTTGGGCCAGCTCACCTCAGTGAGTACTCCCGAATTCGGCATGAAGTTGTTGTCAGGGTCTTCTGAATTAATGCGAAGTTCAATCACACTGGCAGGTGGAACAGGTCCCACCTCCGGCAATTCAGGATCCATCCCCAACGCTAAACGCAGCTGCGCAGCAACGAGGTCCACTCCGAAGGCTTCTTCAGTGACTGGATGTTCAACCTGAATACGGGCGTTGACTTCTAGGAAGACAACGTCCTCGCTTTGGGTGTCGACTAAGAATTCCACAGTTCCAGCACCTCGATATTTCAGTGCTTTCACCAGTCGTCGAGAAGAGTCGTGCAGAATCGTGCGGCGGGCTTCACTCAAGCCCGGTGCAGGGCATTCTTCAATGAGCTTCTGGTGACGGCGCTGCACGGAGCAGTCGCGGTCACCAAAGATCCATGCATTTCCTTCGCCGTCGCCAAATACCTGAACTTCCACGTGACGTGCAAGGCCGTAATAACGCTCGAGGTAAAGGGCCCCATTGCCAAAGGCAACCTCAGCTTCTTGTGCAGCTTGGGGAGCAAGCTCTTCCAGTTCATCCAGGTTGGTCACCAAACGAATCCCACGGCCCCCGCCACCATGAATAGCTTTGATGAGCAGAGGGAAGCCGAGTTTTTCCCCGAGAGAGCGAACCTCGCTAGGGTCATTGATCTCTATACCCTGTGCGACCGGAACGTTTGCCTCAATGGCGACGAGGCGGGCACTTCCCTTATCCCCCACAGCACGCAGGGTTTCCGGGCGAGGGCCAGCAAACGCAATACCTTCTTCTTCCAGAAGCTCACAAAGCTTGGGTTGCTCGCTCAAGAAGCCATAACCGGGGTGAACCACGGTTGCACCGACATTCACAGCAGCCTGAGCAACTTGTTCTGGCCGCAAATAAGACAGGTTGGCTTGCGCGGCACCGATGACGACAACGCGGTCAGCAGCGCGGGCGGCGGGGGAATTCGCGTCCGCAACGCTGGCCGCAAGAACGGGGGAGGCGCCGATTCGGCGGGCTGCTGCGATGATACGCATCGCGATTTCTCCGCGGTTAGCAACCAACACAACGGGCTTGTGTGAAGTAGTCATGATCTGGACTAGTTGAGAGTGATCTGGACGAGGGGCTGGCCGAACTCAACCGGGTTCGAGTCAGTCACCAAGAATTCACCCAGCACGCCAGCTTTTCCAGCAACTACAGGATTCATGAGCTTCATGATCTCGATAATGCCGATTGTGGTTTCAGCAGTGACTGTATCGCCTGGCTTGACGAATTCGTCTGCTCCGGGTGAGGGGCGGCGGTAAAAAACACCAATCATGGGGGCGTCAATGGTGTCACCTACTGGAGCTGCAGATGTAACGGTGGCAGGCGTTGCAGCATTTACTACAGGCGCCGAAACAGGGGATAGTGCTGCAACAACTGGCGATGCCGTTTCAACGAATGGCTCATTCTTTGAGAGACGGACCGAGACGTTACCGAATTGAACGCTGGCATTCTCGTAGTCGCTGTTATTGAGCTGCTCAACCAGATCAAGCAGTTCTTGCCAGCTTGGAGTTTCAGACATGGGGGACCTCATATTCGGTGGTGTCGACTATGACAACGTTGTAAACCTGTCCTCAGTTTCCCCGGTATTACAGTGCAGTGCAAGTAATTTTTTCATTCAGTGAAAAACTATTTCTACATAAATCACCTGTTCTGACTTAGAGTGAAAGCACAATGTCGACCACAAGCTCAACTCCGCCCACACCCTCGAAGTCCGTCACGGCGAGGGCGTTGAGCGTGCTCGGAGCATTCAGCGCACTGACCCCGCGGCTTACTCTGAGCCAGATCTCTCGAGCGACGGGGCTTCCCGTAGCCACAGTATTCCGGCTTGCCGGAGAGCTCGAAGAAGGCGGATTCTTGCAGCGCGATGCTTCTCATTTTTATAGCTTGGGCATCAAGTTGTGGGAGATGGGGCTCCTCACCCCCGTCCACGGTCGCTTGCGAGAAATAGCGATGCCTTTCTTACTCAACCTGCAATACGTCACGCATGAAACGGTGCAGCTTGCTGTGCTCGATGGCATGGATGCGGTTTATGTGGAAAAGCTCACCAGTGAAGTGGGGGTTCCCATTCAAAGTCGCATTGGGGCTCGTATTCCCCTCCATGCCACGGCCGTGGGTCAAGTCCTTCTCGCGTATGCAGAAACATCCCTGATCGATGATGTTGTCGGCATGCCCTTAACCAGCTATACCGACGAAACAATCACCAGCAAGCGTTCTTTGCTCCGTGAGCTCTCGCATGTTCGTGACCGCGGTTATGCCTACTCGGCAAGCGAATATGTTCCAGGGGCTGTAGCAATCGCGGCTCCCGTGTTCGTCAACGGGCGAATCGAAGCTGCATGTGGTGTGGTCAATTATGACGCGCGCACCGATATTGAAGAGTGTTCCGCTGCGCTTCTTAATGCATGCCATGGGTTTGCAGCTCGTCTCGAAGAATTGAAAGCAACAGGCCAGAGTTAGACACTCTGGTGAACTGAAAAGGAATGTCAATGTCGACAGCTTTAGGAACAGAACTTCGCCCGGCCTTGCCCCGTGACCAATGGAATACCACTGAGATGGGCCGTTTCCTGGCAAAAATTGAAGCCACATACGAGATCCACTTCGACACCTACGACCAGGCCTGGGAATGGTCAGTTGAGAATCTCGAAGACTTTTGGCAACAGTTGTGGGATCACTTCGAGATCATTTCCCACGCTCCTCACAGCGCAGTTCTCGGTCAGAAAACGATGCCAGGTGCGCAATGGTTCCCAGGTGCGCGGATCAACTATTCGGAACATATCTACCGGGCACTTCTTGACAAAGCAAGTACCCCCATCCTGATCAATCGGAGTCAAACCGTTGGTTCGTCTGAATGGACGGGCCAGCAGCTTCTCGATGAAATCGCATCATTGCGGACAGGACTCGTAGCTCAAGGCGTTAAGGAGGGCGACCGAGTTGTTGGCTACCTTCCTAATATCCCGCAGACCGTTGCTCTGTATTTCGCCACAGCATCACTGGGAGCAATTTGGTGCTCAGTTCCCCCAGAGATGGGGCCGCAGAGCGTATTGGATCGTATCGAACAGCTGAAACCGAGCCTGATGATCGCTGTCGATGGATATCAATGGGGGGCGAAGGCTGTCTCTCGACAAGATGAGATTGCGCGCATCCGAGCCGCACTTCCGGGCATGAAGAGCGTATTGCTTCCCTATCTAGATGCGGACACTGCGATACCAGCAGGGATGATCTCTTATGGTGAGTTCACTCATTTCCGGGATGATATGGACTTTGTCTCCGTATCTTTCGAGCATCCCCTCGTTATTCTCTTTTCATCTGGCACCACGGGAAAACCGAAAGCAATCGTGCACTGCCATGGGGGGCTTCTTTTGGAGCACTTCAAGGACATTGCATTGCATTTTGATATCTCCGACCGAGACCGAACTTTCTGGTATTCAACAACCGGCTGGATGGTGTGGAATCTCAGTGTTTCTTCGCTTCTTGTCGGTGCCTCCATGGTGCTGATGGATGGTGATCCCGGTTGGCCAACACTTGATGGTCCATGGTCTCAGTGGGCAATTTTGGCCGAAACAAAGTCCACTTACCTCACCACAGGCTCTGCCTATTTGGCAGTGTGTGCACATTCGGGTCTGACACCCGGGAAAACGTGGGACCTCTCAGGACTGAGAGAAATACAGTGCTCTGGTTCGCCCCTTGCAGCTGATGTTGCTGGATGGGTTTACGCCGAAGTCAATTCTTCACTCCTGCTCGCACCAGCTTCCGGCGGAACAGATATTTGTAGCGGCTTCGTCTGCGGCAGTCCGCTTTCTCCCGTTAACGCGGGTGAGATGGCTGTGCGACCCCTGGGAGCAGCCGTCTATAGCTGGGGCCCAGACGGGCAAGAAGTAACGGGTGAACCTGGCGAGTTAGTCTGCGTTGCGCCGCTACCCTCGATGCCCTCTTTTTTCTGGGGTGATGAGAATTATGAGCGCTACTCGGCGAGCTATTTTGATACGTGGCCAGGGGTGTGGCGTCATGGAGACTGGTTGATTCATACTGAGCGCAACACGTGGGCAATTACTGGCCGCAGTGATGCCACCCTTAATCGTGGTGGAGTTCGACTCGGTACGGCAGAGTTTTACGCCATCTTGGATCCGCGACCAGAACTCAAAGATTCACTAGTTCTGCATTTTGAGGATCCAGCAGGGGGAATGGGCAAGCTGGTTTTACTCGCTGTCGCAGCGGGGGATGTTGACCGCGAAATCGCAGAAAAGTCACTGAAAACCTTCATTCGCACCGAGCTGTCTCCGCGCCACGTGCCAGACGTCATTGTGTGGGTCCCCAGTGTTCCGCGCACAGCAACGGGTAAGCGCCTAGAGATTCCACTTAAGCGTTTGGTGCAAGGCATTGATACGGGCACAACCATCGATCGGGGCGTGTTGGTTCGTCCGGATGATCTTGATGGCATCATCGCCGCTCTGAAGGAAGTCCTCACGTGAATGTAATTCTTCACGAACGTGGCACCACCAATCTGGAGATAATGAGTTCATGAGCTATGAATACGGACTCGACGTGGAGAACTTTGTCGCCCTCGATATGCATGTTCACATCGAGGTTGACGCTCACGGCCACACCTCACTTCCCCAGAAGCTGATTGATGCTGCAACTGCCTACTTCCGCGCTGAGCCTGCTCGTCCCACGTTGGACCAAGTAGCTGACTATTATCGCGAACGCAACATGGCTGCGGTTGTCTTCACAGTGGATGCGGAGACGGCACTTGGCCATAACCCGATAGATAGCTTTGAGATTGCAGCTGGCGCTGCCACAAATAACGATGTCCTCATTCCCTTTGGCTCTGTGGATCCGCTCCAGCCGAAGAAGGCAGTTGAGTTAGCAAAAAAGCTCATCGGGGACGCGGGAGTCAAAGGTTTCAAGTTTCACCCCACCGTGCAGAACTTTGCTCCCCATGATGAGTCCGTCTTCCCTCTCTACGAGGTACTGCAGGAAGCTGGCGTTCCAGCTCTTTTCCACACCGGACAAACTGGAATAGGTGCTGGAACTCCGGGAGGTTCCGGAATGAGAATTGGCTTGTCCAATCCGATTCATCTCGACGAGGTAGCTGCACAGTTCCCTGAGCTACCGATCATCATGGCTCACCCTTCCGTCCCCTGGCAAGATGAAGCAATTGCAGTAGCTACACACAAGGCCAATACCTGGATTGACCTTTCAGGCTGGTCCCCCAAGTACTTCCCCGAGGCACTCGTCCGCCAAGCAAACTCGCTGCTCAAAAACAAAGTTCTCTTTGGCTCTGATTATCCTTTGCTGACACCGGATCGCTGGCTGAGTGACTTTGAGAATGCTCCCTTCAAGGAAGAGGTTCGCCCCCTCATCTTGCGGGAAAACGCATTGAGGCTCCTCGGTCTGACCTCCGCAGGTTAACTGCTCTCGGCCCCCATCCTCATAAACGGGGACCGAGAGTTTTCTGTGGGTCGAGTTGTATTAACGCCAATCGTCGGCGCTGTACTCCCAGCCCACATAACCTTCTGCAATGAATCGTTGACCGGCTTCTGACTCGGTGTGGGCATAGAGGTCAGCAACCTGTCGCTGCTTGTCGAACTCGGTAGCATCCGGTGCGATGTGCAGCATGGTGGTCATCATGTAGGAGTAATTGGTTGCCTTCCAGATGCGCTTGAGAGCGTCTTCCTGGTAGGTATCCAAGTGTGCTTCAGAGCCTGAGCGGTAGTACTCGCGCAGTGCGCGGTTGAGCCAGAGAACATCACTGAAAGCGAGGTTGAGTCCCTTGGCGCCAGTGGGCGGAACAGTGTGCGCTGCATCTCCCATCAGGAAGACCTTGTTCTTACGCAAACTGTCGTGGACGTAGCTGCGGAACTTGAGTACATCTTTACGGAAGATGGGTCCACGCTTAAGTTCGTGTGTTGCGACGCCAGCCTGGAGGGTATTCCAGATTTGCTCGTCAGTGACGGCGTTGACGTCCATGTTGGGGTCGCACTGGAAATACATCCGCTGGATATTCTCGTCACGGGTGGAGATGAGAACAAAGCCTTCTTCCGAGCGGCTGTAGATGAGTTCTTCTGAACTCGGGGGTGCTTCCACGAGGATGCCGTACCAGCCGAAGGGGTATTCCCGGGCCATACCGCTAAAGCGGTCTCCGGTCACGTATTCGCGCGCGATACTCATCGAGCCATCCGCCCCAATGACAAAGTCGGCTGAGATTTCGAAGGTTTCACCAGTCGAGGTCTTTCCCACAATCATGGGACCGTGGGGGCCATCCACAACTTTGTCAGCAAGATACTCGAAGAGAGGCGTCACGCCTGCGGCAATGCGTGCCTTGATCTGTTCCTTGAGGACTTCGTGTTGAGGGAAGAGATAAACGCCCTTGCCGGTCAGGGAGGGGAAATCAAAGCGGTGCGCGTGGTTGTCAAAGTGGAATTCGATCCCGTCGTGACGCATGGTCTCGACATAGTCGCGAGTAACTACATCAGTTTCGACCAGAACTTCGACGGCAGGAGATTCAAGAATGCCCGCTTTGACGGTGCCTTCGATGTCTTCTCGACTTCGACCGTCAATGACGACGGAGTCAATTCCTGCGCGCTGAAGTAAGTGGGCGAGCTGGAGGCCAGCAGGGCCGGAGCCTAGAATGCCTACCTGAGTGCGGATTGCAATGGTCATCGTTGAACCTTTATATAGAGGGGAAACAGCTATGACTATTCAGGCCTGTTGCTCTCAAGCCAGCAAGACTAAAGTTTCATCTGATGAAACTTTTCCGACAATGACGTTCGCGAGGAAAACAGATGAGTCCAGCACGAGTGGATACCGGCGCTCCCACGGCGCTTCTTGAACGTGCCATTGAAATCCTGAGCTGCTTCGATCCACATCACAGTGCCCTCACGCTGACTCAGCTCTCCCGGCTGACAAAGCTACCCATGTCGACCTGTCACCGCATTGTTGCCCGACTCGAAGAAGCTGGATTTCTCAGCAAAGGATCCGATCGCCGTTTTCGAATTGGAACCAAGTTGTGGACCATTGCGCAGCATGCTCCGCTCAGTGAGCGTCTCCGTGAAAGTGCACTGCCGACCCTTGCTCGCCTCTATGAGGAGACAGGAGAGAACGTAACTCTGGCAGTTTTGGACCGGGGCCAAGCGCTTTATGTGGATCGCCTGGTGGGTGAACGCAGCGTTCCCACTATTAGTCGTGCAGGAGGCCACCTGCCCCTGCACACCACCGGCGTGGGGAAGGTCTTGCTGGCCTATCAATCAGAGAAGGCTATTGAGCAGTATTTGGCACAGCCACTGCCCAAGCCAACCCCCCAATCAATTACCCAGCCGGATGCCCTTCGAAAAGACCTGGCTGAAGTGCGAAAGAACGGGTATTCCATCACGCGACAGGAGATGACCCGCGGCAGTGGATCTATCGCCGTTCCCATCATGCGAAACGGCAGGTGCGTGGCGGCCGTTGGGGTGATTGTTCATTTGAACCGCCTTGACATTAATCGTTTGGTTTCGACGTTGACCGACGCTGCCGCGTCCATCTCTGCCGAACTCGACGGCCACTAAGCCTCGATAGGGGGAGCCAAATTTTTCCATGTCGCTAACTGTGTATAACTGATAGCATTTGCTATATGGGGACTCCTTATTCTTTCGAACAGTTGCAGGCTGAAGCGCGTGCTGCGGACCTGCTCTCTGTCAGGTCGCGGAAGATTTTGGTTGATGCTGTGCGTGCCGGGGTCAAAGCGGGGCTAAGTCAGCGTGATATTGCAGTTGCCGTTGGGAGAAGTCAGCCTGAAGTGTCTCGTCTTGTGCGTTTCCAGGGCACAACACCACTTGGGAAAAAACTCCGTAAGCACCGTGCTGACGTCATCAGGATTGCCAAGGAGCATGGAGCTCATGACCTCAAGGTCTTTGGAAGTGTTGTTACGGGCAAAGAACATGAGAAGTCAGATATTGACCTGTTAGCAACTTTCGACAAGGGCATGACCCTTATGGGTATTGTTCGCTTGGAATTCGCGCTGGGTGAATTGCTAGGAGTAGATGTTGATGTTGTTGCAGAAAAAAGTCTTAGGCCATTCTTGCGAGATCGTGTGCTTGGAGAAGCGGTCCAGCTGTGAGTCGAACTGATGAGGAGTTAGTTCGAGACGCGTTGGACCATTTAGAAGTACTGAGGCACCACCTCAGCAAAGGGCCTTTTGAAGACCCATTGATCTCAGACGCAGTCAATATGAGACTCTCGGCTGCTATCGAAACTATTTCTCAAACCAGTTCTGGACTTCGTGAAACATACTTTGGCAGCGAGTGGCGGTATATGAAGGACATGAGAAATCGGATTTCTCATGGTTATTCGCTTCTCGATCTTGAACTCGTCCAAGGCACTATAGATATTGATGTTCCCTATTTTGAAGCCCAGCTTCGTCAAGCACTCGCGGATATCTCAATCTAGGCTGAAGGTGTGACTGAGAAGAGCGCACCGACCCGCACCGTGACTGGTCGCGCGCTCGCCGTGTTGGACACTTTTGATGCCAAGCACCGCAGGCAATCGCTTGCCGCCATCTCTCGCCGTTCGCAGTTGCCTCTCACGACCGTTCACCGTTTGGTGCATGAGCTGGAGAACCAGAACGCACTGGTTCGGGGCTCCGATGGTGATTATGAAATCGGCAGCAAGATTTGGCGCCTGGGCCTTCTTGCCTCGGTCCATTCAGAGCTTCGTGAGGTGGCGCTTCCCTATATGGAAGACATCTACCAACTCCACAACGATGCGGTTCAGATTGCTGTTCTGGACGGACTGCGCTGCTTAATCGTGGAACGAATTGCCGGCTCCAGAACCCTGGAAGTCATCAGTAAACCAGGATCTAGGCTTGCTCTCCACGCCACGGGCGTGGGGAAAGTTCTTTTGGCGCACGGAGATGCGGAACTGCAAAAAGCAGTGCTGAATTCTTTAGATCGCTTTACCGAGCAGACGATCACCGACCCCGGTGTTCTGGAAACACAGCTGAAGACCATCAAGGTTCAAGGCTTTGCCAAGACGCAAGAGGAGCTCGCGGAGGGTGCGGTTTCCATTGCTGTGCCCTTGCGAGGCAAGGGCGGCAATGTCATCGCCGCACTGGGTATCGTGGCCCCCAGCGATGGTCGGGACTTGGGCAAATTGGTACCCGTCATGCAAGTCACAGGAGCTGCTCTGTCAAAGAAGCTGGTTGAAGCAGGACTGGGTGACGCAACTCGCCTCAAGGCAGGCAGCTAAGCACACTGATATTACCCTTCCACTATCCGGAAGGCTCCTTGGATTTCTTCCTCCTCATGCAGTTGTCTGTATACAGGCTTATTTGCATTCATTCGAAGGAGAATCATGGCACGCGTCGTTCGAGGAACACCACGAACCCCACTGGGGATTGTGGACGGTCTTGCCGCTCTTGGATCGGCCACCGTGCACGAAGCACAGGGCCGAATCGGTCTACTCAACCGTCGCCTTCGCCCCATCTTCCCCGCCATGATTGCCGGCAACGCGCTGACCTGTGAGGTTGCCCCTGGAGACAACTGGATGATTCACGTGGCTGTTGAACAGGCGCAGCCCGGCGACATTCTGATTGTCACTCCCACCAGCCCTTGTGATGACGGCTACCTCGGTGACCTCCTCGCCGAGAGCCTGATGGCTCACGGTGTTCGCGGTCTTGTTATTGACGCAGGTGTGCGCGACGTAGCAACCCTGACGGAGATGGGCTTCCCCGTCTGGTCCAAGACCATTAGTTCCCAGGGAACCGTCAAGGAAACTATTGCAAACGTGCAGACGCCGATTCTGATGGCAGACCAATTGGTTCGCCCCGGTGACGTGATTGTTGCTGACATTGATGGTGTCTGCTTGGTTCGTCGCGAGGACGCAGCGGTTGTGCTCAAGGCAGCCCAAGAGCGAGAGGCAATGGAAGCCGGCAAGCGCACGCGTCTTGCTAGTGGTGAACTCGGTCTTGATATCTACAACATGCGAGACAAGCTCGCTGCCAAGGGTCTCGTCTATGAGGACTACGCGGGTGAATAACTCTGAAGTAGCCGTCCCCTGCGCAGTGATGCGCGGGGGAACCTCGAAGGGGCTCTACTTTCTCGAAAGCGACCTCCCCTCTGACCGTGCTGCCCGCGACACCTTCCTGCTCGCTGCTATGGGTTCGCCTGATGTGAGAGAGATTGACGGCATGGGCGGGGGGCATCCGCTGACTTCCAAGGTTGCTGTCGTGAAGAAGTCTGAGCGTGACGGCATCGACGTGGACTACCTGTTTTTGCAGGTCTGGCCAGACCGTGCTGAGGTGAGTGACCAGCAGAACTGCGGCAACATTCTGGCTGGGGTGGGTCCTTTTGCCATTGAAAAGGGACTTATTGCCGCTGCAGATGGCGTCACTCCTGTTGCTATTTACATGGAGAACACCGACTCGAAGGCAACTGCTTTCGTGGAGACTCCCGGTGGCGTTGTCAACTACGCAGGTTCTGCCCGCATTGACGGCGTTCCTGGAACCCACGCTCCCATCAACATTAATTTTGAAGATGTTGCCGGTTCGAGCTGCGGAGCATTGCTGCCCACCGGCAACGTGGTGGACGAGGTGCTTGGCATACAGGTGACCTGCATCGACAACGGGATGCCCGTTGTCTGTCTGAATGCTTCCGACTTTGGCATCTCTGGCTACGAAACCCCCGCTGAGCTCGAGGCAAATGTTGAGCTCACGGCACGTGTGGAGGAGATCCGATTAGCTGTGGGGCCCATGATGAACCTGGGTGATGTGACGAACAAGACCGTTCCCAAGATGAGCCTGCTTGCACCCGCTCAACATGGTGGTCTGCTGTCCACCCGCACTTTCATTCCACACCGTGTGCACGAAAGCATTGGTGTGCTGGGTGCTGTTTCTGTGGCGACCGCCTGCATGCTCGAGGGCAGCGTCGCTGCCCAGATTGCAGGACTGGACACCATCGGTTCCAGCCTTGAGGTTGAGGTCGAACACCCCACCGGCTTTTTCACCGTCCAGATGGAAGTTGATAACTCCACCGGATCCCCAGTGGTGACAAAGTCCGCGCTGCTGCGCACCGCCCGCATGTTGATGTCGGGTTCAATTTACGTCCTCGAATCTGCTTGGGAGAACAACGCATGATCATCGACATTCACGGGCACTACACAACGGCTCCCGAGCTCCACAATCAGTGGCGCATTGATCAGCTTGCTGCGTATGCAGCAGGTCAACCCAGCCCTGCATACCCCGAGATATCTGATGAGATTATTCGAGAGACGATTGAGCTGAACCAGCTCAAGCTCATTACAGAGCGTGGCTCAGATCTCACCATCTTCTCTCCTCGAGCTTCAGCCATGGGTCACCACGAAGGTGACCAGCGCATCAGCCTCGAGTGGACTGTGGCGTGCAACAACCTCATCAAGCGTGTTGTTGACCTGTTCCCCGAAGACTTTATTGGTGTGGCCCAACTGCCGCAGTCACCCGGTGCTGATCTGACCGAAACCATCAAGGAGATGGAACGTTGCATTACTGAGCTGGGCTTCATCGGCGTGAACCTCAACCCAGACCCCTCCGGGGGTCAGTGGCAGACTGTTCCCCTGACAGACAAGTTTTGGTATCCGCTGTACGAGAAGATGGTCGAACTTGATGTCCCGGCCATGATTCACGTCTCTGCGTCCTGCAACCACAACTTCCATGCCACTGGTGCGCACTACATGAACGCCGACACCACGGCATTCATGCAGCTCATTCAGGGCAATCTGTTCGCAGATTTCCCCACGCTGCGCTTCATCATTCCTCACGGTGGTGGAGCTGTTCCTTACCACTGGGGTCGTTACCGGGGGCTGGCAGACATGCTCAAGCAACCCAGCCTGGACACCCATGTCATGAACAACGTGTTCTTCGACACCTGCGTGTATCACCAGCCCGGCATTGACTTGTTGGTTGACGTCATCGAGAACAAAAATGTGCTTTTTGGTTCCGAAATGATTGGTGCCGTTCGAGGAATAGACCCTCAAACCGGCCACTATTTTGATGACACGAAGCGCTACATCGATGCAGCCAAAATTTCTGAAGAAGAACGTTCTAACATTTTCTCGAACAATGCCCGGAAGGTATTCCCCCGCCTGGATGCCAAGCTGACGGAGCGTGGACTGTGAGCATATTTGTGAAGGATGCCGATTGGCTCGACTGGCACCCCAACCCCAGCAAGCCGAAATTCCAGGTTCCTGCCGGCGCAGTAGACGCACACTGCCATGTCTTCGGCCCCGGGGATACCTTCCCCTTTGCCCCCGAGCGCAAATACACACCCTGTGACGCCAGCTGGGAGCAACTCTTTGCACTGCGAGACTTTCTCGGCTTTGACAAGAACGTTGTCGTCCAGGCAACCTGTCACGGCTCTGATAACTCAGCACTCCTCGATGTACTCGAACGTGCCAACGGAAAAGCTCGTGGTGTTGTTACCGTGAAGCCAGACATCACTGGTGAAGAACTGCAGCGCATGCACGATCTGGGAGTGCGGGGCGTGCGCTTCAACTACGTCAAGCGCTTGGTGGATCCCAAACCGGATGACTACTACCGCGAAATCATCGAAAAGATTCGTCCGTTAGGTTGGCACGTCGTTCTCTACTTTGAGCCTGCGGACCTCAAAGAAAAGATGGATTTCTTCAACTCTCTCAATATCCCTCTCGTGATCGATCACATGGGCCGCCCCGACGTGACCAAGCCCGTAGACAACGAAGAGTTCGAGATGTTTCTCGACTTTATGCGTGGTAACCCGGATGTGTGGTGCAAAGTGAGTTGCCCAGACCGCTTGACGAAGTCAGGCTCTCCTGAGTATCTCGACGTTGTGCCCTTTGCCAAGAAAATTGTCGAAGAATTCCCTGACCGCGTTTTATGGGGCACGGACTGGCCACACCCCAACATGAAAACCGAAATGCCCGATGACGGCATCTTGGTTGACTATGTTCCTTCCATTGCAACAACACCTGCGTTGCAAGAGAAGCTTCTCGTTACCAACCCCACCACTCTGTACTGGAGCTAAGCATGAAGCCTCATTTCGAACAATACGACGACATTCCAGGCACCACCATTTTCACTATTGAGAAAGCCCGGGAAGGTTTCCACCTTAATCAGTTCTGCATGAGCCTGCGCACAGAAGAAAACCGTCAGCGCTTCCTCGAAGATGGCCCTGCCTATCTTGCAGAGTGGAAGATGACGGATGAGCAAAAGCAAGCCGTGATTGACCGTGACTTCCAAAAGATGCTGGATCTGGGCGGCAATGTCTACTTCCTCTCCAAGATCTTTGCTTCTGAAGGTTTGAGCTATGTCGAGGCTGTGAGCACGATGACAGATATGAACGTGGAGCAATACCAGCAGATGATGATTAATGGTGGCCGGAGTGTTGAAGGCTGGCGTTCGAAGAAAGAAAGAGGAGAAGCATAATGGCCAAGATTGTTGCCGGTATTGCTTCCAGTCACGTCCCAGCAGTGGGCCACGCAGTGGACTCGGGTAAGACGCAAGACGCGTATTGGAAGCCGATGTTCGATGGCTACGAATTCTCTAAGCAGTGGGTGAAAGACAACCCTGCTGATGTCGCGATCATTGTCTACAACGACCACGCGTCCTACTTTGGTATGGAAATCATGCCAACCTTTGCGTTGGGAATTGCAGACAGCTATGCGATCTGTGACGAGGGGTATGGCCCCCGGCCTGTCCCAGAAGTTGAGGGTGCACCGGAGTTGGCCACCCACCTCGCTGCATCGCTGATCATGGATGACTTTGATATGACCATCCTCAACGTCCTTGAGGTGGACCATGGTCTGACCGTGCCGATGTCTCTGATGTTTGGCACCCCTGACAAGTGGCCCACCAAGGTCATTCCTCTTCCCGTGAATGTCGTGATGAACCCTCAGCCCTCGGGTGAGCGTTGCCTTGCACTCGGTAAGGCCATCAAGCGCGCCGTCGAGCAGTTCGATGAAGACCTCTCGGTTCAGATCTGGGGAACCGGTGGCATGAGCCACCAGATCCAGGGTGCGCGTGCAGGACTGATCAATCTACCCTGGGATATCCAGTTCATGGATGACCTCATCAACCAGCCCGAAGTACTGCAGTACAAGCCCCATTTGGAATACATGATTGAAGCTGGATCCGAAGGTGTGGAGCTCATTATGTGGCTCATCATGCGGGGTGCCTTAGGCGACAAGGTCAACGAGGTCTACCGCTTCAACCACGTCCCTGCATCCAACACCTCTGTTGGACACCTCATTTTGACCCCCAAGGAAGACTAAACATGACCCTCAATCTCGCAGTTGTCGGACTGGGTGCTTTTGGTCAAAAGCACCTAGATGCTCTCGTCAATATTCCTGACGTCAAGATTCAGTACGTGGGCCACAGCCGACAGAACATCGCCGATGAGGTCGCGCAGAAGTATGGCGCGGCCCGGGGTTTTGACAGCTACACAGAACTTCTGGCACAACCTGATCTTGACGCGATCATCTTGGCAACCCCCACCCAGATGCACCACGACCAGACCATTGAGGCCCTGCGAGCTGGCAAGCACGTCATGGTAGAAATCCCAATGGCAGATAACCTCCGAGGTGTTCAAGACATCGTGGATGCCCAGCAGGAAACAGGCCTGGTGGCTATGGCCGGTCACACTCGCCGTTTTAACCCGTCGCACCAATACGTGCACAACAAAATCACTGCAGGAGAATTCAACATTCAGCAGATGGATGTGCAGACATACTTCTTCCGCCGGACAAATATGAATGCACTGGGGCAGGCTCGTTCCTGGACGGACCATCTGCTCTGGCACCATGCCGCCCACACCGTGGACTTGTTCCAATACCAAACGGGGGAGAAGGTCGTGAAGGCGAATGCTATTCAAGGACCCAAGCACCCTGAGTTGGGTATCGCAATGGACATGTCTATCCAGTTGGGTACGGAATCCGGAAAGATTTGCACCCTCTCGCTTTCGTTCAACAACGATGGACCCCTCGGTACCTTCTTCCGCTATATCGGTGACACCAACACCTATATAGCTCGCTACGACGATCTCGTCACGGGCAAGGAAGAAGTCATTGACGTCTCTCAGGTCGCTGTGTCAATGAACGGCATCGAACTCCAAGACCGCGAGTTTGTTTCCGCCATCATCGAAGGTCGGGAACCTAACGCCAGCGTCGCGCAGGTCCTCCCCTGCTATGTCGTTCTCGATCAGCTTCAACAGCAGCTCGACTACTAAACACTCCGACCCCACTCGTCCAGACAGCAGTGAGCCCCACCCTGACGGGTGGGGCTCACTGGCTTAAGTGTTACTTCTGGGACTTACTGTGGGGAATTTTCTTCCCGTGCATGATGCGCCCATAGTTGAACTGGACCGGAGCGAGCATCGTACTTTCATAGCCGCTCTCAGAAAGCATTTCTACGACATCAGCCATCTCAATCTGGCTGCGCTTGAAGTTCTGGGCTGCATCCGTGATGAGGTGCTGTGCCGTCTCGCCACTGAACGCATCAAACTCTCGTTTAATTTCTTCGAAAGCCCACTCCTGCATACCTAGAGATTCAGCAGCCCAAAGGGTGTCAACGACAACGCTCGTGATGTTCTTGATCAACATGTCGTGCAGAAGCTTCCGTGCTGTTGCATCTCCGGGGGTGTCGGAGACGTACTCAAGATGAGGGAGGGAGCTTGACATGAGCTCGAAGAAGCGCTGAGCACCGCTTCCCGATACATGCAGCACCGTGCTCTCGTCGTGACCGGGAGTAACACTCAGCAAGGCACCATCAACGTAGCTTCCTTCTGGAAACAGAGCCGAGAGGCTCTTCTGAAAAGTAGGGGTTCCCACACTCAGGTCAACATAGAGAGCTCCAGGAGTGAGGGCAGCTGCGGCCTGTTCGGCAATAGTGAAGGTCTGGACGGGTGAGGTAAGCGAGAAGATCACGTCAGCATCGCAAATCGCGTTTCTCATGACCTTCTCACCGGGTGCTGACACATCGAAAACGACATCAGCATTAATCTGCTCAAGGAATAAACCAATTGCTGTGGAATGTGTGCCACCCTGACAGATCACGGCAATGTGTAGTGGTTGTGTCATCTGCTCCTGCTCACGTAGCTTTCTTTACTTAAGTTACAGGCTCTGAATGGTGCCCACATGTGAAAGTAAAATAGAAGTGCTTCGAGAAGATTGGAAACCCATGTCACAGCAGACTCAACTCGTCTGGGCAATTAAGGCAAGTCTCGTGGAGTACATCAGTGCTCTCGAAGATGGATCAATCACTCTCAGCGAGCCTGTAACGCAAGATGCCAGTGGTTTCATCTTTCCACTCGATGCTCAGCGTTCTGATTTCAACTCTGAGACCCTCGAAGGAAAACTTCAGTTCCTTGGATCAGTGACCTTTAGCGGGCATTGGGGAATGCTCAATATTGAGATTCGAGACCCTGAAATCAGTATCCAGGGCACACGTGGGACGCTTACCGTAGTTGTTGGTGGTGTTCTCAGTCCAGCCACAGCTCTTGACTTCGCCGAACTAGAGTTTTCTTCACCAGGAAGCACTCAAGAAGTCAAAGTGATGCTGACCGCTGGGGGGAAGTCTCTATTGGGTGAGCAGTATTCCGTGGGACAGGAACTAAGTCCCCTCAGCATTTTCTTAACTCGGGACTAGCCGAAGTACTTGGGCAACGTCTCGTTGCTGCGCTGACGAATCTCGTCGACAGTAACCTCGAACATGCCTTGAACATCGAGCTTGGCATCTGTGCCACCCTGATCGGTCACGCCAATACGCAAAACAGGATAGTTGCGTGCTTCGCACAGGCCTAAGAAGCGCACGTCATCTTCGCGAGGAACAGAGACGATCACGCGACCGGTGGACTCAGAGAACAGGGCAGTTGCGGCGTCGACGCCGTCACGCTCGATGATTTCATCGAGCCAGACGCGTGCACCCACACCGAAGCGCATGACCGACTCGGCCAATGCCTGACCCAGACCGCCATCACTGAGGTCGTGAGCGGACAGAACCAGGCTCTCGATCGCAGCACCGTGCAGGAGGTCAGCCAGTTCCTTTTCCTGTGCCAGGTCGACAACAGGAGGAAGGCCACCGAGGTGGTTGTGGATGGTGCCTGCCCAGGCCGAACCATCCAGTTCGGTGCGGGTAATACCGAGGAGGTAGATGTTGTTGCCTTCGTCCTGCCACGCAGAAGGAATACGGCGCGCTACGTCATCAATCACACCGAGCACTCCCACAACGGGGGTGGGGTGGATGGGAGCGTCACCGGTCTGGTTGTAGAAGGAGACGTTTCCACCGGTGACGGGGATTTCGAGCTCCAAGCACCCATCTGCCAAGCCTTCGACAGCGCGCTTGAACTGCCACATTACTTCGGGGTTCTCTGGAGAACCGAAGTTGAGGCAGTCCGTGACCGCTGCAGGAACAGCACCGGAGACAGCCACGTTGCGGTAGGCCTCAGCAAGTGCCAAACGAGCACCCTGGTAGGGGTCAAGCTGGCAGTAGCGACCGTTGGC